>DASPXM010000291.1:0-13460 GCA_035637295.1 Verrucomicrobiia bacterium | reverse complement strand
ATTCACGGCGCGGGTCCGGGCGCGTCGGGATGGAGTAACTTCAAAGGAAACGTCGACGCGTTTGCGAAACAGTACCGCACGATCCTCTTTGACATGCCGCAATTCGGAAAATCGGATAAGCCGGTGATTAAGGATCAGCGGCTGGCGTTCCTGGCTCATGTGCTCGATGCGTTTATGGCGGAAACGGGAATCGAAAAAGCGCATTTTATCGGCAACTCCATGGGTGGCCAGGCGGCGCTCAAGCTTGCCGTCGATCATCCGAATCGAGTCGACAAGTTGGTCGTAATCGGCAGCGGCGTGATCAAGGCGGGGAGCATATTCCAACCGATGCCTCTGGAAGGGATCAGAAACATCGCCAACTATTATAAAGATGGCGGCCCGTCCATCGCAAAAATGCGTCAGCTCTTGGAAAGCTTGGTGAGCAACAAATCTCTCATTACCGAGGAATTGGTCCAAGAGCGCTTCGACGCGAGCAACGATCCGGAGTTGATCGCGCTCGCCAAGCACGGCGCGCCCGGCACGGAGGATCTCTACTTCGATTTGCTCAAAGTGAAGGCCAAAACGCTGGTGGTGTGGGGGCAGGATGACCGGGCCGGCGCGCTCGACGTCGGGCTGTTCATGCTACGCCGCCTTGCCGATGCGCGCATGCATATCTTTCCGCACTGCGGCCATTGGGCGCACGTGGAGCACCGCGACGAGTTCAATCAAGTGGTGCTGAATTTTTTTAAACACGCGTGAGCTTCGAATCGATTTCAACTATGGCTATCGACGATCCAATCGGCGCCGCTCCCATGCCTCTCTCGCTCGGCAAAGAGCGGGAGCAGTGGGTCAAACGAGCGTGGGACGCGATTGACGAAGACAAGCTTGGCGAGCTCAACCGCATGATGGCGAGCATCGCCAGCCCGACCGGAGAGGAGAAGCAGCTGGCACTGGCGCTGGTGGATGTCATGAATGCCGGCGGCATCGGCGCCTTTTTCCAGCCTATGGGTGACGATCAAGGCAACGCGATCGGCCGTATCGCAGGAACTGGAGATGGCGCTGCCCTAATGCTGTATGCTCCGTTGGATACGGCGTTCTCAACCGATGAGGAAGAGGAGTGTCCGTGGATCGGCGACCGATTGCCGGCAGATATGACAACGAATGCATCCGTCCGAGACCGCGAGGTTGTCGGCATGGGCGCGGAAAATCCCAAGGGATACGCCGCTTGCGCGATTGCCGCGGCACAGGCGATAAAGGCGGCAGGTGTGTCGCTGCAAGGTTCGCTGTTAGTGGGGTTGGGAGCAGGAGGCATGCCGACCAACCGGCGGCCGTCGTTGCCCAAATTCCATGCCGGCCAAGGCGCTGGTTGTGCTTTCATGTTGGAACAAGGCGTGCGCGGTGATTTCGCGATCATCGCGAAACCGGGTTGGTCCGTGGCCTGGGAAGAGGTGGGCTTGTGCTGGTTTAAAGTAATCGTGCGTGGCGATTTGAATTACACCGGCGTTCGCCATGTAGTGAAAGGCAGAAATCCCATCGTTCACGCCGCCAAGGTGATCGGCTTGCTGGAAGAATGGTTTTCCGAGTACACAAAGAAAAATACCTCGGGACTGGTGGCGCCCCAAGGATCGATCAATGCGATTCAAGCGGGCTGGACTCATAAGCCGGCGTTCGTTCCCGCGGCGTGCCATTTTTATGTCGATCTCAGGATCAGCCCGCGTGTGAGTCCAATGGAAGCCAAGCGTCAGTTTGGCGCAGCCGTCGAGCGAATCGTCAAGGCGAATCCGGAACTGTCGGTGGAATGGGAAATGATTCTCAGCATCCCGGGCAGTTTCACCGATCCTAATAGCTGGATCGTGCAATCTTGCATGCGCGCGTGGGAATTCGTCGAAAGAAAAAAACATTCGCCGCGCGCTGGAACCAGCGGCGCAACCGATGCAAATATCTTGCGCGCCGCGGGAATCCCCACCGCGCGTCTCGGCATGTCGCGTCTCGCATCCGCCAACGGCACCCAACGGAGTGTATTTTCCATGGAGAGAAGCAACATTGCCGGCATGAAACAGCTGACCAAATGTTTGGTGTACGCAGCCGTCGATACCTGTACACGGGAGCGGCAAGAAGTTCTCCAGTCCACCGCGGCGAGCCGGTTATGAAAAATTCTCTCGAGATCGAATACGACGGTACCAGGCATGGAATCTAGCGCCGCCCACACCGCGGATCAGGAGCGCCAGCGCAGGTCGCGGACCAGCCCTTGGCCGCGTTACGATGAGGCCGCGCTGGGGTTTCGCAATTACTGGTATCCGGCGATGATGTCATACAAACTGCGCCGCCGGCCAGTCGCCTTAAGAATCCTCGGCGAGAAATTGCTCTTCATCCGGCAGCAAGGAAGATGTTTTGCCATCGAGGATCGGTGTGCGCACCGGGGAATGCCGCTTTCTATCGGCCGCTGCGAATTTCCCGGCACCAACACGATCACCTGTCGCTATCATGGCTGGACGTACGATGTTGGCGATGGAGTCTGCGTGGCGGCTTTGACCGACGGGCCCGATTCGCCGGTTGTCGGCAAGGCGAAAATAAAAACCTACCCGGTCGAAGAGCGTAAGGGGTTGATCTGGGTTTTTATCGGTGATGGCGCACTTCCTGCGCTTGAAGAGGATTTACCCGAGGAGCTTTTGCGTCCGGATGCAGTCCTGGGGGTTCGAGTAACCTTGCGGGCCGGCAATTGGCGGTTGGCGGCGGAGAACGGGCTCGATCCTTCGCATGCGGCCTATCTTCATCGCAACGCGTGGTTGACGTTGTTCCGAAAATTTCCAGCTGCCAAGACCAACGTAGCGCCTCAAATCGTCGACCAGTGGGTTGGGTACACGCAGACCGCGCCGCTCATGGAGGCCGACTATCCCGGACTGGGCGTTTGGCCCAATGGCGAGTGGTGGAAGCGGCCGCGAAAAGGGTCGCCGACCAAAACGCAATTGAGGCTGCCCGGTTATTTGCGCGTCAATCCCTTTCCGGCTCCAGGCATTGTGCATTTCGAGTGGTATGTCCCGGTGGATGAACGGCATCATCGCTACTTTCAGTTTTCGGTCAAGTGGACCAGCGGCTTCAAGGCGTTGCAGTTTCGTTTGGCGTATTGGTTTTGGTGGCGCTGGTTAGCTCACGTGCAGTTCAACGGGCAAGATGCTCGGATGGTAAAATTAATGGATCCTTTTTACGCTGAAGAAGACGGCTGGAGGCGCGAGAAACTCTATCGTCCCGATGTCGGACTGACCACGTGGAGGAAGCACTGCCACGAGCACGCGCGCGCCGTGCAGAAAATCGCCAGCGTTCCGAATGAGCCGCAAGAGATGTTCTAAGGTGTTTCCTATCTAACGATCAGCATGTTTATGAGCGATGATAACAGCGGCAGTAGGCGAGGCGAAAAGCAATGTTAGGACTTGGCTTGGCTGTGTCGCATGCGCCGTCCATGTTTCGCGGCCGGGAACATTGGCCGCAGATTCACCGGGTGCTCACGGACGGCGTGCCACAGCCAGCGGAAATCGAAAAGGAAACCCCGGAGGTCATACAAACCTATATCGATCGAATCCATCTGGGTTTCGCGGCGCTCAAGCAACAGCTCGAAGCATTCAAGCCTGATATTCTTTTGGTCGTCGGCGACGATCAGGCGGAAGTTTTTACTGAAGCGAACATGCCGACCTATTGTTTGTTCACCTGCGCCGAGGTTCACGGATCCATCAACATCGGGCTCATCGGCGAGCCGGAAGAAGAAAACCACATCACGCTGCGTTGCGGTTCCGAGTTAGCGCGTCATCTACTCAATACGCTCAACCATATGGGATTCGACGTTTCAGAGACTAAGGAGCTCAAGCCGGTCGGCCGGCCCAAGAGAGGGCTCGGCCACGCTTTCACCCGGCCCGTGGCAAAAGTTACGCCGCAATTGAATGTTCCAATAATTCCGCTTCATGTTAACTGCTATTTCGCGCCGATGCCGTCGGCGCGCCAGTGTTACGAACTCGGCCGCGCGATCGCCCGCGCACTTAAAGATCGGCCGGAGAGAGTGGCGATCCTGGCATCAGGAGGTCTTTCCCATGATCCGCGCGGACCGCGCGCGGGTTGGATCGATACAGCTTTGGATCGCTGGGTGCTCGAGCAATTGCGATCCGGAAACGCCGAAGCATTGTGTCATCTGTTCGAGTTCGATTCCGACACATTACGCAGCGGCACGGGTGAAATCAGAAGTTGGATTGTGGTCGCCGGCGCCTGCAGCGGAACCCGCGCCACCATTGTCGATTATATTCCGGCTCATCATGCTGTGACGGGACTCGGGTTCGCGCACTTTAATTTTTTGACGTAGAAGAATCGGTCGCCTGGCCGAAAGAGAACAATCGTGAGTAAACCTCAGGAAGTGAAAAAACCGCAACCTAGCGTTGCCAATACCGGCAAGGCCGGAGTGCGCTATCGAAAAGCGGCGCTGGAATCTTTCTACGACGGCTTCAAGGCAGCGGGAATCGACTTCGCGGTTTTCCTTCCCGACAGCATGCTCGACGGCGTCGAGCAGCTGATCATCGAACGCGGCGGTATCGAGACTTACCAATGCTCGCGCGAAGACGAAGGCATCGCGATGGCGATGGGCGCTTTCTTGGTCGGCAAACGGCCGGTCGCGTTGATGGAGGGTTCGGGAATCGGTATGTCGGCGCTGATTCTAGCCCGAGGGATTATCCAGAAAACGCCGACGATGTTGATCATCGGCCACAACAGCACTCTCGGTGAGCGCTATGATTATCACGGCGCGACTCGACTAGTGGCGGAGCCGGTTCTGCGCGCTCTCGATATTCCCTGTCACGTTCTTTTCGATCCCGGTGATATCCGCAAGGTCATCGTCGAGGCCCAAGCGACCATTGAAGGACAACGATTGCCTTTCGGCATTTTGGTGCCGAGCCACGTCATTCGCGAGATCGGGGACAATCGATGAACCGGGCCGAAGTTCTCCGCCACATCGCGAGTCTGCGCAACGGCGATCCGATGATTATCAGTCCCGGGCTGGCGAATTACACGATCGCCGAAGCGAAGGATGAACCGTTGACTATCTATAATATGGATATGCCCTATGCTACGCCGATGGCTCTTGGCGCGGCCCTCGGTTGGCCTGAGCGCAGAGTGATATCGATCGAAGGTGATGGGGCAATGCTTGCGGGCCCTGGCATATTATCAACCGTAGCTCGCTATCAACCGAAAAACCTATTGATATTTGTCTTCGATAACGGCGCATACTTGACGACGGGTTCGGGCAAAGCTCCGACCGCAACCGCGTTCGGGACCGACATTGAACAATTGGGACGCGCGGCGGGCATGAAAAACACGAGAACCGTGCGTGACATCGACGCAGCAAAGAGCGCCGTTCGCGCCGCGTTTACAGAGCCGGGGCCTTGGTTGATTGTCGCAAAAGTCGACAAGCAAGACCGTCCCGCCGAACGGGGACGGCATTCCCTGCCGATGT
The DNA here is from genome assembly GCA_035637295.1 of Verrucomicrobiia bacterium. Taxonomy (GTDB): domain Bacteria; phylum Desulfobacterota; class Binatia; order UBA9968; family UBA9968; genus DP-20. The sequence continues at coordinate 7,993 of DASPXM010000291.1, read as the reverse complement.
ATGTTTACGAGGCGGGCTTGATATTTCATCGGGCGGCGTTGCAAGAACAGTCAGCAAAAAATAACAACGAGAAAAATCCAGCGTAACGAGGGGAGTGCCATATGTACGAGTCCACGTCTCGCCGAATTGTTCCATTCGTTGTGATTTTGCTGATCGGAGCCGCGCGCGCGGAGTGCCAGGAGTGGAAAACGAAGTGGGATAAAGTTCTGGCGGATGGCAAGAAAGAGGGGAAGGTCGCCGTCGCCGGTCCACCAGGCACCGCCTATCGCGAGGTCATGCGAGGATTCGAAAAAAAGTATCCCGAGATCGCGCTCGAGTTTCAGAGTTTTACGCCGTCTAACTTTACCGCACGATTTTCCAAAGAGCGTCAGGCGGGACAATATCTTTGGGATATCTACGTGACCGGTCCCACCGGTTTTGATATTTCTGCGAAAAAGGCGGGAGACCTGGACCCGATCCGGCCGCTTTTCATTCTTCCCGAAGTGCTCGACGAAAAGGCATGGTTCGGCGGATTCGACAAAGCATTTTTGGATTCGGAAAAAAAATATATTTTCGCGTTTCAAGCACAGATCACACCGCAAGTCTTGATCAACCGGGAATTTGTTTCGGAGAAAGATTTGAACAGCATCAAAGGTCTCTTGGATCCTAAATGGAAGGGCAAGATCGCGATCAATGATCCCAGAGTCGATGGGGCGGGAAATGGTCGCATTGCGTTATGGGCCGGCCAGATGGGCGAGGAATTTGTCCGCGCCTTGCTCAAGCAGGACCTAACGCTGACGCGCGATGACCGTCAGCTTGCCGATTGGCTGGCACGCGGAAAATTTCCCATCGCCATCGGCGTGAATGATACCGATGTCGCCGAGCTGCAAAAGTTGGGCGTCGGAGCAAAGGTCGAACCACTGGGTGGTAAGTTGGCCGAAGCGTGGCGGCTGAGCACGGGCTGGGGCGCTGCGCGTTTAGTGAACAAAGCGCCGCACGTCAATGCGGCCACAGTGTACGTCAATTGGCTACTGTCCAAGGAAGGACAGAGCGCTTGGGCGACCACTGTCTCTCGGCCCAGTCGCCGGATCGATGTTCCACGCGTCGCCGGCATGTCACCGGAGCCCGGGATCGATTACTTCGACATCGACCGCGAGGAACGCGTTCCGCTCCGAGACAAAGCGCAAGAAATTTCCAAGTCCGTGTTGCGCTAGTGTTTGGCGGCTAAACTTTTATAGACCCTTCGACGAGCTCAGGGTGAGCGGAATAAGGAAGAGCCGTTCGTGGTGAGGCTCTCGAACCATGAACGGTGGGCGCGCTGAGCAAGACGGTACAGCCCCAAACAGCTGGACCGATCTACACTGGAGTCGATCAACATCACGATTTTTCGAAATACGGTGGCGTTCACCGTTTGAGTTCCGGTTCATTTCTTCGATCCGTGTTAGCCGTTCAACCACGTTCATTCAGCCCGCAAAGTTTTATTTACTGGCTGGTATTGGGGATCGTTTTATTTGCCGTCCTCTATCCCGCCGGCGTGATCATTCTCAGCAGTTTTGAAACTCCGGGTGAGAAGCTCGTTTCCGGGATCGGGTTGCAGGCTTGGAAGATTGCCTTCGCGGATCCGGCGATCATATCGGCGATCTGGAACACGCTGACGATCACTCTGGCGCGGCAAGCGATTGCGTTGCCCATCGCCATTCTCCTCTCTTGGATTCTTGCCCGCACCGATGTGCCCGGCGCGAACGCGCTCGAATTCCTGTTCTGGTTGGGCTATTTTCTCCCGCCCCTGCCCGTCACGATGGGCTGGATTCTGCTTTTGGATCCGGACTATGGACTGCTCAACCAGTGGCTTACTCATCTGCCGTTCGTGAATAAAGCGCCGTTCAACATCTATTCATTTTGGGGAATTGTTTGGGCGCACCTCACGACATCGACCATCGCCGTCGAGGTAATGCTCCTGACTCCCGCGTTTCGCAACATGGATGCAACGCTCGAGGAGGCCTCTCTGGTATCCGGCGCGGGAGTCATTCGCACGATCAAAAAAATTGTTGTACCGCTGATGACGCCGATCGTCGGCGTGGTGCTGCTGCTCGGCATCGTTCATTCTCTTCAAGCTTTTGAGTTGGAATTGATTTTGGGATTTCCATTTCGTTTTTACGTCTTCAGTACGCAGATTCACTGGCTTTTGAATCAGCAACCGCCGCAATTTGCCGCCGCCACGGCGTTGGGCAGCACCATATTGTTCCTGATGGTCCCGCTCATAGCTCTCCAGCGCCGTGGCGTCGCGCGGCGCAGTTTCGCCACCGTGGGCGGCCGCTACAAGGGCCAAAAGCAGAGCTTGAGAAAATGGCGATGGCTGATTTTTGTTATTCTGCTGGCGGTGGCTTTACTGATCACGGTAATCCCTCTTTTGTTTTTAACCGTCGCTTCTTTTATGGCGCGCTTCGGCTATTTTAGCGTTCCCAAGCCATGGACCGCGCTGCATTGGAGCCGCGTGATCGATGATTCGGTATTTCTCGACTCATTAAAAAACACCTTGGTGCTGGCCGGCGCGACGGCGCTGGTATCGGTCGTGCTGTTCACCCTGATTGCCTATATCGTCATCCGCACGAACTTTGTCGGCCGTGCCGCTCTCGATATGGTTTCTTGGTTGCCTTCCACTCTGCCAGGAATCATTCTTGGTTTGGGTCTGCTGTCCGTGTTTCTTGGCACGCCGTTTCTGCGGTCGTTGTATGGTTCCATGTTTCTTTTGATCATCGCCACAGTTATCTCCAGCATGACCCTCGGCGTTCAAGTGATCAAAGGCGCGTTGGGCCAATTGGCGGTTGAGCTCGAAGAGGCCGCCAAAGTCGCCGGCGGGTCGGGTTGGAATAGTTTCCGCGATATTGTTTTGCCGATTATCGCGCCGAGCATGTTACTCGTCGGGACTTTGAGTTTTATCGCTGCCGCGCGAAACGTCAGCACGGTGGCGCTCATTTCGACGAGCCGCACGCGGCCGTTGTCCCTGCTGCAACTCGACTTCTTGGTCGAGTCGCGCTACGAAAGCGCCGCAGTAATCGGCATTATCGTCGTCATGTTAACGACCGGGGTTGCCTTGATATCGCGTCTTTTAGGTTTGCGAACCGGTATGGAACGTTAAAATTCACCAGTCGAAATGACGATTAGCCGCTTCCGTGTAAGGATCAATCCTTGAAGAAATCGAACGTCATCGGCACTTCGGTTCCGCGAGTGGAAAGCGTCGAGAAGGTGACGGGTAGAGCGGTGTATGCCGTCGATGTATCTTTCCCCGATATGCTCTGGGGAAAAGTGCTGCGGACTCCAATCGCTCACGGCGGCATTAAGCGAATCGATATCAGTAAAGCATTGGCTCTGCCGGGAGTGAAGGCTGTTATCACAGGCCTTGATGCCGCGGGCGTCAAGATCGGCAGGCAAATCTACGACATGCCCGTACTAGCCGACGGTGTGGTGCGTTTCATCGGCGAGAAGGTTGCGGCGGTCGCCGCCGATTCAGAGGAAATCGCCGAGCAAGCACTGGATCTAATTGAGGTCGACTATGAGGAACTCTCGCCATTGCTCGACCCAATTGAAGCTTTGGGCCCTTCCGCGACTCTGCTACATCCGCAAGTCATGGAATATAGGGGATTGCCGGGAAAGCTCGCGGCGCCGAGCAATGCCTTCGTCCAGCTGTCGTGGAAAAAGGGCGATCTCGAAGATGGTTTTCGCCGCGCCGATTTGATCATCGAAAATACTTTTCAAACTCAGGTCGTGCACCAGGCCTATATCGAACCGCACTCCTGTGTCGTTAGGGCGAACGAGTCCGGCGGCGCCGAGATTTGGGCTTGCAGCAAAGTGCCGTTTGCATTGCGCGACCAGATGGCGACAGCGTTTGGCATCGCCGCGGAAAAATTCCTGATTCATCCGTGCAACATCGGCGGCGATTTTGGCGGCAAAGGCGACTTCATGGACGTGCCGGTGACATATCTTCTTTCGCTGAAGTGCCGAAGTCCGGTGAAAATGGTGATGGATTATGGCGACGAGTTCATAGCCGGGAATCCACGACATGCTTCGATCGTCAAAGTCAAGTCCGGGGTATCGGGAGACGGCCGTATCCTCGCCCATCACATGGATTTTGTCTTCGACAGCGGCGCTTACGGCGCGTTCAAACCGATCGGCTATCTCTTTGGCGCCCACGAAGCGGCCGGGCCTTACCGAATGGAAAACGTGCTGATCGAGGAAAAGATCGTTTACACCAATAAGGTGCCGTGCGGGCATATGCGAGCGCCGGGCGATCCACAGGGAGTTTTTGCCAATGAATCGCAGATGGATATGATCGCCAAAGAATTGCGCATGGATCCCGCGCGTTTCCGCCGAATGAATCTGATGCGAGACGGTGACGAATCCCCGGTCGGCAGAAAAATCTCGCATGTTAAAGCGCACGAAACCTTGGATACGTTGCTACGAGCATCCAAGTATTACAGCCGCAAAAAGCCCAATGCCGGGCGAGGATTGGCGCTGATTCAGTGGCTCCCGCTGGGCGGCGAGTGCTCGGTTTTTCTGCGCGTCGATGAGAAGGGTAGTGTCACTGTGTCGACGGCGATGTTAGATCAGGGCGCGGGTGCTGGCACCGTGCTGAAGCAGATCGTTGCCGATGAGCTACAGATAGATTGGCAAGCGATAACCTTGGAAACCCTTAATACCGCAAATGCTCCGATCGACACTGGAGTGGGCGCAAGCCGCGCTACGAGAACCTATGGAAATGCCTGCTACGAAGCGGTGATCAAAGCCAAACAAGAGCTATTCAGCGCAGCAGGGCAAATGCTGGCGGTGGATCACGGCGAATTAATCATTGCGAACGGTGGAGTGTCATGGAAGAAGAACAGGGTTTCCTACGGCGAGATCGTAAAAGCCAACGGTGCGCCGATCGTCGTCGAAGGGCGCTATCAGAATCATGAGATCGGACCGCAGGCGTCCATGTGCGCCCAGATGGCAGAGGTGGAGGTCGATCCGGAGAGCGGTGAAATCAAGCTGCGTCGGTTCGTGTCTGTTCATCATACCGGTAAGGTTCTCAACCCTCTTCTGCACGACGGCCAAATTGACGGCGGCATCGTGATGGGAGTAGGTTACGCTTTGACCGAAGAAATGCTCTTCGCCGACGGTAAAGTGACAACACTTCATTTTGGCGATTACAAAATTCCAACGGTTCGCGACATTCCTCAATTGCGCAAGATCGTCGTCGCGACCGCCGTGGGCCGCGGGCCATACCATAGCATGAGCATTGGAGAGACCCCGATCATTACCGTCGCGCCGGCGATCGCCAACGCGGTTCATGATGCCGTCGGCGCAAGGATCAAGAGCTTACCGTTAACGGCGGAAAAAGTTCTCGCGACTATACAGAAGCAACGAGTGGGTTAAAGATCTGACCGGAGTTTTAATCCGGGAAGCGGAGAAACCATGGCGAGAGTAACGATACCACAGATCCAACAAATGAAGCGGGACAAACAAAAGATAGTTGTCATGACGGCCTATGACTACACGATGGCTAGCCTTCTCGATCGAGCGAACGTCGATATCCTGCTGGTCGGCGATAGCGGCGCGCGAAATTTGCTCGGATACGATGACAGCGCTTTCGTGACCGTAGAGGAAATGGTCGTGATGACTCGTTCCGCCGTTCGTGGCAGCCAACGAGCCATGGTTGTCGGCGACATGCCCTTCATGAGCTACCAGGCAAGCAAAGAAGACGCGATTCGAAACGCGGGCAGATTCATACAGGAGGCCGGGGCGCAGGCGGTTAAGCTCGAGGTTGGACTGGATTATGCTGAAACGGTCAAGGCGGTTGTGAAAGCCGGAATTCCTGTCATGGCACACATCGGATTAACGCCCATGGCCTCGATCGGAAGCGGCGACTTTCGTTCTCAGGCGGAGCGGGTTGAGCATGAACGGATTTGGCTGGATGCCCGCGCGCTTGTTGCGGCCGGATCTTTCTCTTTGCTGATTACTGGCGTGCCCGCCGCTTTGGCAAAACAAATAACTGAAGAGGTGAGCGTACCCACGATCGCAGGGTTTGGCGCCGGCGACGACTGCGACGGTGTCATCGGCGTCACGCATCGTGTTTTAGGATTCGACGCGGGCGAATTGGACCGGCCTCGCGCGAACTATGGTCCAGTGGCGGTTCCATTTTACGACGCTGCCAAGAAGTTTGCTGAGGATGTGCGCGCGGGAAAGCCCGTGCGCTCAGGGCGAGATCAAAAGGACTAGCACGACGCAAAGTCGGCGAGCGCGTAATCATGAGCCGGGCGACGACCAAGGAAGCTCAAACAGACATCTGGATGAGACTGAAAAAAGGTCAGGCCCGACAATGGATCACCTACGACGCTTACTATGAAGCGGCCGACATCGCCGGCGAGGAAGGCCTGGGATGATTTTCTGCATGGCGGCGCGACCAGGACAGCAATGAGAAGCACTTATTTTATCGCCAGTCTATTTTTGTTTTTTGGGCCGGCGCTCTTGGCGCAAGAAAAGAAGCTAGAACCTCTGGTTGTTTCTTATGCCTCGGTGTCGGGCAGCCGGGCGCCGCTGTGGATCGCCAAGGAGATGGGTCTCTTTGAGAAATATGGTTTGGATGGAAGACCCATTTTTGTACCGGCGGGTTACCCTTCCGTAAGCGCCCTGATTAGCGGCGACGTTCATTTCGTCGCCACCGGCGGATCGGTGGTTGCAGCGGCGGCCGCGCAGGGCGCGCCGCTGGTGATGGTCGCGACCTTCGGCGCGATTGCCTACAAGCTTATGGCTCATCCGTCAATCACGTCTGTGAAAGAGCTCAAGGGTAAGGTGATTGGCGCGCTGCGACCGGGTACGACAACCGACTTCGTGCTCCAACGGATCCTCCTCAAAATCGGTCTCGTGCCCGGCAAGGATGTCACGATCATGCCGACGGGTCTGAGCAGATCGGACGAGAGGCTGCTGTTGATGTTCCAGGGCAAGATTCACGCGACCATCGGGACCGTGGACAACCTAGCGCAGTTGGAATTGAAAGGCCTGAAGATAAATGTATTGGCCGATCCGGTTGACTTGGGCGTCCCGACTCCCGCCAGCGACATCTCCGCAACCCGTCAATTTTTGATCAATCATCGCAATCGGGCGAAAGCGTTTCTTCGGGCATTTTCCGAAGCAATCTGGCTGGGAAGAAATAATAAAGAGATCCGTTTCGCGCTTACCGAAAATATATGAGGCTCGAAGAGCCCAAGCTTTTGGAATCGATGCATCGAAACTATTTACTAACCTCCATCCCGGTTAAACCCTATCCGATCGAAGAAGCCATACAAGCGGACATCGAAGACTTGAGCGCGAGCATTACCGAGCTGAGAGGCAAGAAAGCCGCCGACTTCATGGACCGATCGCTTTTGAATGAATTGGAAAGCGAAGGATTTTTTGCTCGGCTGCACGGACAAAAAAGCAAATGATTCACCGCAGAGAAGCCAAAGTTTAGCGGGACAGGATTTAATTCACTCGTCGCAAGTCATGCCAACCTTAAGGCTCGCCTACCGAGATGAGGACCGAACACCGGTCATTTTCTGCATCAAGGAGATGGCCCGGCGGCACTATAACCTGAACGTCGAAGTTCTTTTCATTAAAGGGACGAAAGAATATGAGGCCGCGCTGTTCAACGACGCTTGTGATGTGATCATCGAGCATCTGGAATATCTATATCCGGCGGCTGCAGAGGGAAAGAAGGTCACTATGTTCTGCGCGCCGAGCCTCAGGCGCGGTTTGGAGTTGGTCGTCCCCGCCGACGTGCAAGGCGTGGACGCTTTCAGAGGGAAGAACTTGGCAGTCCGCACCTCGGGCAGACCTCACGCACTCGTGCTGTGGCTCCGGATGATGGAGTTGGAAAACGACATGAACATCCAGATGGTCGGCGATAATGAGGTCGGCCGCTGGAACCAGTGGAAAAAAGTCGTGAGCGGTGAATGCATCGCTACGTTCATGTCCGACCTGTACCTGCCAAACGCGCTTG
>DASPXM010000290.1:0-22674 GCA_035637295.1 Verrucomicrobiia bacterium | reverse complement strand
AGATCAGGACGGCCCGTCCCATACGGCGGCTGTGGCGCGTACTCCATAATCAGTTCGATGACTCGCCCCATGCTCTCTCCAGCCCAGTGCCCCGCCACTGCGATACCGAAGTCGACACCCGCTGTGATGCCGCCGCCGGTGAGCCGATTGCGGTCGAAGCAGACGCGCTCGCTGCTGGGCTCAGCGCCGAATTGGTTCAGGGCTTCCCGGGCACCCCAGTGCACCGCAGCACGGTAGCCTCGCAGCAGTCCAGCGGCCCCTAGCAGCAGGGAGCCTGTGCAGACACTGCACACCCAGCGGGCGCGCGACCCGCGATCAGCTAGAAAGGCGATTGCGGCGGAATCGCCCAGCAGGTCCAATGTGGGCTTCGCACCGCCGCCGACAACGAGGACGTCTGGATCAGTCCAAGCATCCTCGAAACTGTTGGTCGCCTGCACGCTGAGGCCGCAGTCCGTGGGCACTGCACCGGAACGGTGCCAGGCATACTGAACTTCGTAGCCGGGCAAGAAACTCCAAGCCTGAAGGGGACCGACCAAGTCCAGCAGGGTCATGCCGGGATATACCAGGGCCAACACTTTCATAGCGCGCTCTCCTTCTCCTTTGAGTTAACAAAATCATTCTGTACAGCATGACCAACTGCAGAACCTTAGGCTCATGCTTCTAGCGCCCAACTATTAAGTGAGCCGTTTAGGCGGCGCCGTTTCTGGCCGCCCATCCCAAACAGATCTACATGATTTGCGAGATGACTTGTCGAAGTGTATCGCTCACTTGCGACCAGAAAGTCAACCCGCGTTTTCTGGCAATTGCTGCCGGCGTGGCGGCCTATCCCACTATTGGCCCGCAGCCTATCCCCGGGACGACTTCGCGTTTTCAGATTCTCAGTAGCCGATCCACTGGACTTTGAACACCTCGGCCACCGCGATTCAAAACATGCGTGTAGATCATCGTCGTGCTCACGTCCCTGTGGTCCAGTAACTCTTGAACCGTCCGAATATCATATCCATCCTCCAGCAAATGGGTCGGAAAAGAATGGCGTAATGAATGACGCGTCGCCGGCTTTGCCGCGTTGCGAGCCACTTCTCGCACCGCTTTTTTCAGCACTGATTCGTGAAGATGATGCCTGTACTGTCGTCCGGTTACGCGGTCAATGTAGTATCTAGTCGCAGGAAAAACCCACTGCCATCCCCATTCTTGGCTGGCGTTCGGATATTTCCCATCCAGCGCATTGGGCAACATAACTCGCCCTAAGTTGTTCTCGACATTCAGTATTCAAGCAGTTTTTGAAATGCAGATCGGGTAGGCTAAAGGTGCGTGGGCCTATCTTAAGAGAAGTTCGGAGGAAGATTCGAAAATTCACTTGTTTCTCATTGAGCAGCATTTAGACCGTGCAACGGCTGGTGAGAATGCGTTTAGTCTTAGCCGTGATGTCATCAGCTCCCAAAATATCGCTGATGATCGCTGCCGACTCGGCGCCGGCTTGCCAGACTTGCCGGACGTTCTGTTCGTTGATGCCGCCGATGGCGACGATGGGAAGTTTTACCGCGGCGCGGATTTTACGGAGCATGTCGACACCTCGTGCGGCGTAGCCGGTGTCTTTGGTCGTCGTGCCGAACATGGGGCCGAAGCCGATATAGTCGGCGCCATTCCGCTCGGCTTCTTGAGCTTGTTCGATGTCGTGGGTCGAAATGCCAACGAGTTTCGCCGCCATCAGTTTTCTTCCTACCGCAAGCGGCAAGTCTTCCTGGCCTAAGTGAACGCCGTCCGCGTGGCACGCCAGAGCGATATCCACACGGTCGTTGACAATCAACTTGCATCCATGCGTCCGCGTCTCCGCGCGCGCTCGCTGCGCGAGCTGGAAAAAATCGCTGGGCGCCATGGTTTTGACGCGAAGTTGAAGTATGGCGGCGCCGCCTTCGAGCAGGTCGCGCAATACCGCTTCTGGAGCACGGTCCTTGGTTTGTGCCGGATCGAGGATAGCGTAGAGCGGCGGCAGGACGAGCGACGGCATGAATTCTTAGGACGGCTCTTTTTTGAGCGCGATGCGCAAATCGGTGATCTTCTTGCGCAGCGTGTTTCGATTGATGCCGAGGATCTGCGCGGCGCGGATTTGATTGCCCTTGGTCTTCTTCAGCGTCAATTCGATAAGCGGCCGTTCGACCCTTTCGATGACGAGCGAATAGAGGTTATCTACGTCGACCCCTTCCATCCTGCGAAAATAGTCTTCCAATTTGTGCCGGATGATTTCTTCCAACGAGAGCTGATCGACTTCCAGGGTCGTCGACGTCGGCTTGTTCTGCAAGGTGAAGTCTTTGGGGAACAAGATCGGGCCCGAGGACAGCACGGCGGCGCGGATCAAAGTATTCTCGAGCTCGCGGACGTTGCCGGGCCAGGCATGCTCTTCGAGAAGTTTTTGCGCCTCCGGGGAGACGCCGGAGATTTGAATGCCCATCTCGCGGTTGATCTTGTCGATGAAGTAGCCGATCAGGAGCGGGATATCGCCGCGCCGTTCCCTCAAGGGCGGAAGATAGATCGGGATGACTTTGAGCCGAAAATAGAGATCCTCGCGAAAACGTTTTTCTTTGACCGCTTTCTCCAGGTCCTGGTTGGTGGCGGCCAGGATGCGCACGTCGGCCTTTAGGAGATCGCGGCCGCCGACTCGGCTGTACTCGTGATCTTGCAAGACTCGCAGTAATTTAGTTTGCAGGTCCAACGGGATATCGCCGACTTCATCCAAAAAAAGCGTGCCGGCCTCGGCTAGTTCGAACTTGCCGAGACGGCGGTCGAGGGCGCCGGTGAAAGCGCCTTTCTCATGACCGAACAATTCGCTTTCGAGCAGATCGCGTGGAATGGCGGCGCAATTGATCGCAACGAAGGGTTGGTTCCAGCGCGGCGAATTGTAATGAATCGTTTTCGCGACCAACTCCTTTCCCGTGCCGCTCTCGCCGAGAATCAAAATGGTCGCCACGGTGTCGACCACCTGGCCAATCGTTTTGTAGACGATCTGCATGCTCGGGCTAGTGCCGATGATGTTGACTCCTGGCTCGAAGCGCTTTTTTACTTCTTCCTTGAGCTCGCGAAAATCACGACTCAGCTTGCGGCTGTCCATGGCGCGCTTGATGAGCACCAAGACTTCATCGAGATCGAACGGTTTGGTGATGTAATCGAAGGCGCCGTTTTTCATCGCACCGATGGCGTTGCGCATGGTATTCTGCGCCGTCATCAGGATCATCGCGGTGTCGACGCCGTTTTCCTTGAGTTCTTTGAGCAATTCCAAACCATCGACGTCGGGAAGCTTGATGTCCATCAGCGAAACGTCGAAATGGCTGTCGGTGATAAGCCGGCGCGCGGTCGCGCCGTTGGCCGCGACCTGCACCCAATAGCCCTCGGCCTCGAGCGCTTTCTGCAGAACGAAGCGCAACGATTCTTCATCTTCGGTAATGAGAATTTTTCCTTGATCCATTTCAATTTGAGTCCGCCACCACCAAAGAGACCTTGAAGGTGCTTCCTTTACCCTCCGCGGTTTCGACTCGAATCGTGCCGCCATGCTCTTTGATGATGCGATAGCAAGTTGCCAATCCAAGTCCCGTGCCATTAATTTTTGTCGTGAAGAACGGCGAGAAAATATGCGGCAGGTCTTCCTCCCGAATACCGCCGCCCTCGTCGGCGAGATCCACCCAGATAAAGCGATTAGGCCCGGTGTCCTGTCCGCGAATGTGATAATCGGTTTCGACTCTCGTAGTGATCGTGAGCGCGCCGCTACGTTCCATCGCTTGAAGCGCGTTCTTTACCAGATTGAGAAAAACTTGGGTTAGCTGTGCGCGATCACCGCGGATAGGCGGCAAACTCGGATCAAAACGTTTTCTGATGTGAATTTCCCTGTCGTTGACCGTTTGACCTTCCAGCAGCAGCACATCTTCCAAAATCTCATGAATGTTGACGGGCGCAAGCGTGAGCTGCGCCGGACGCGAAAGGTCGAGAAGCTGTTCGATCAATAGGTCGACCCGATCCACTTCGCGGATCATGATAGCAGTGAATTCGCACACCGAGGCATTGCTGTCGGCGGAGCGGCGCAGCAATTGCGCAGCGCCTTTGATGCCTCCAAGAGGATTTCTTATTTCGTGTGCCAAGCCTGCGGCCAATGTGCCGATCAATACCAACCGGTCGGCGCGTTTGAGATCTTCTTCCAGTTCTTTTGTGTGCTTAATATCGCGAAGCAGCAATATCGTGCCGACGAAATGACCGTGGCGGTCCTGGAGCGGTGATACGGTGATGCTGACGGGAATCTTCTTGCCCCAACGGCTGACAAAATCGCCCTCCCCACGGGCCCTCTTTTGTCGGGGCGGATGGGTTCTTTTCACAAGATCGACCAGCCACGGCTCGCGCTTAAAGATCTGTTCGAACGGTTGCGCCGCGGCAGCCGCCGAAGAGATCTCGGTGAGGACTTCCGCTGCTTCATTGAAGAACGTGATCTTGCCGTCGGGATCAACGGCGACCACACCATCGTCAAGATTGGTGAGGATTTGCTCCCAGGATATTTGCGTTGTCGATCGTCGTTTCGCTGGGGTCGGTGCCTTCATAATTAAGCGCGGAACTGATGCGAAATCATAGCAGATAGCGGCGGTGGCGCAATGGCGCGTGGGGCGGCAGGCCTTGCATTGACAACATTGGCTATGGTACTAATTTTCTACACTTTAAGAGTTTGAACTCGAAGTGGGCGATGCCCGCTTTTTTTGTTTCTGGGGGGCGAAAAGATGGATCCAACCATCGCCCGCATATGGGAACTGGCCGCGCCTTTGGCGAAAATGGAGGGAATGGAGATCATCGATATCGAACTGAGACATGAGGGCAGCCGTGGCGGCCGCGTGTTGCGATTGTACCTCGACAAGGAGGGTGGCCCAAACATGGACGACCTTAGCCGAGTAAGCCGGGAACTCAGCGATATGCTCGATGTCCGGGAGATTGTCGAGGGAGCATACACGTTGGAAGTCTCCTCTCCGGGCATCAACCGCCCGCTCAAACGGCCGGAGCATTTCGCGCGATTTGTCGGTAAAAGGGTTCGCGTACGCACTCGAGAAGTGATCAACGGCAGGAGATCGTTTTTGGGTCTACTGCTTGAGGTTTCGGCGGACAAGATTTCTTTGAATCAAGATGGAAGGCCATGTGAAATTCCGTTTTCGTTAATTGAAAAGTCGAATTACGAGCACGACTGGAGTGCCTAATATGCAGCAGGATTTAAATCGAGTCATCGAGCAGGTAAGCAAGGAAAAGGGCATTGATAAGACGATTCTCATTAGTGCCTTGGAAAATGCCATGATCTCGGCGGCCAAGAAGACCTTCGGTCACCAGCGCAAAATCGAAGCGCAGTTTAACCCCGAGATCGGTGAAGTGGAGCTCTTTGAGGCTAAAACAGTGGTGGAAACCGTGCAGGACCAAGCCACCGAGATTACATTGCCGGAAGCGCGAGACACTCTCGATCCCGACGCCGAGCTTGGTGACGAGCTGCTTTGCAAGTTGGACTCGAGCATGTTCGGGCGCATTGCCGCACAGGCTGCCAAGCAGAACATTGTCCAACGGGTGCGCGATGCCGAGCGGGAGATTATTTACAATGAATTCAAAGGGCGCGAAGGACAACTCGTCAATGGCATCGTGCAGCGCTTCGAGAAGCGGAATATCATCGTTAACCTCGGTCGTACGGATGCGATTCTGCCGGAAAAGGAACAAGTGCCGCGCGAGCGCTATCGCCAGGGCGACCGAATTCGCGCTTACATTGTGAGCGTCGAAATTACCAGCCGGGGCCCGCAGATTGTATTGTCGCGTACCCACCCGGGCATGCTGATTCAGCTCTTTGCCCAGGAAGTTCCTGAGATTTACGAAGGCATCGTCGAAGTCAAAGGCGCGGCGCGGGAACCTGGGGGACGCGCGAAGATCGCCGTGGTTTCCAATGATCCCGACGTAGATCCGGTAGGAGCTTGCGTGGGCATGAAAGGTACCCGCGTGCAAGCTGTCGTGCAGGAATTACGCGGCGAGAAGATCGATATCGTTCACTGGATTCCCGATCAGGCCGAGTATGTTTGCCGTGCGCTTGCTCCGGCCAAGGTTTCCAAAATTATTATCGATGACGACGACCATACGATGGAAGTCATTGTGCCCGACGATCAGCTCTCGCTCGCTATCGGCAAAAAGGGGCAGAATGTTCGGCTTGCCTCCCGTCTCACCGCCTGGCGTATCGACGTGCGCAGCGAGGCGGAGGCAGAGGAGGAGACGCGGCGGGCGCGGCAATCCATCGGCGCGATTCCGGGCATCGGCGATTTCGCAGCGGAGTTGCTCTATCAGGAGGGATTTAAGTCAGCGGAAGATGTTGCGGACAGCGATTTGGCGGACATTCTCGACGTCGAAGGCATCAGCAAGGACAAAGCCGAGGCTCTCCACAAATCGGCAAAACAATATATAGAGGAGAAACGTGCGAAAGAAGCTGAGGCGGCAGCCAACGCGGCGATAACTCCTGCTGCCGAAGCGGCCCCGGAAGGCGACTCTTAAAAAAACGGCGTGCCGAAGAAAGGACACCATCCACAACGAATCTGCTTGGGGTGCGGCGTGCGGGACGATCAAAATAACCTGATTCGCCTCACGGTGACGGATCAGGGTCAATTGAAAATCGACGGCAATCAGGGACGTGGCGGATACCTGCACCAGAACCGGAAGTGTTGGCAGGCTTTCCTAAGCCGCAAGGGTCACTACCGCGCGTTTCACGTAGAGGTCAGTAGGGCGCATAAGGAAAATCTGATTCAGGAACTTGAGCGCCGAAACTGGGAGTAAGAAGAGATGGGAAAAACGAGAGTCCATCTACTAGCCAAGGAATTGGGAATCGAGACCAAGGACCTGATCGTCCAGCTTGATCGGTTGGGGATCAGAGGGCGCAAGGCCCAGAGTGCGCTCGAAGACGATGAAGTTGCACGAGTACGCGCAGCCTTAGCCGCCCAAGAAAAACCCCAAGTCCATGTCGGCGAAGAAAAGATCGTTGCCGATCGCATGGTAAAGACGGACGACGAGGGACAGCGCGGAACCGAAGCGCACGAGACCGTTGTTGAGCGACGCGTGCGCGCCAACGTCATCCGGCGGCGGGTCAACCGTGTCGAGGTTGCGCCCACCGAAGCAGGCGAAGTCACTGAGACACCTTTAGCGGAACCGCCGGTATTCGAGCCGGCAGTTTCGCCAGCCGGGGTCGACGAGATCCCCTTGGAAGTCTCTTCCGAGGCCGAACCGCATAGCGAAACGCCTGGGCCGCTTGAAACGGAGAGGGAGCCGGAGCCTCAACCAGAATCCATGGAAGGCAGAGCCGCGGAGCCGGCGCCCGCAGCGCCAGGAATCGCTGCTGAAACAGCGCAGCCTGTGCAGCCGGAATTGCCGCGTGGCGCACGTATTCTCGGTCGCATCGATTTGAAGCAGACTGTGAGAGTTGAACCGGCGCCCACACCCGTGTTGCGACGACCGGTCGGGGCGACGCCGGCCCAGCCTAGCGCTCGCGTGGCAGAAACGGTCCTGGCGCCCGGCGCCGAGGGCGAACAAAAACCCAGCACTGATGACAAGCCAAAGACCGGGCGGCACAAGAAGCGCGTTGTCAAAAAACAAGATGTCTTGGAGCTCAGAGAAAAGGAATTGCGCGGTGGCCGCATTCCGAAGAAAAGGCGTGTTCTGCCGGGCAAAGAAATCAGAAAAACGGAAATCACGGTTCCCAAAGCGAGCAAGCGGGTCATCAAGATTTCTGAAGTGATCACAGTTGGCGATCTATCTCGGGAAATGGGCGTCAAAGCCGGCGAAGTTATCAAAAAGTTGATGGGCATGGGCATGATGGCGACCATCAACCAGGTGCTCGATGCCGACACGGCGACACTTATCGCCTCGGAGTTCGATCACCAGGTGGAAAACGTCGCCTTCGATGTCGACAGCATGCTCGAAGTCGAACATCAGATTGAAGAGGAAGAAACGGCTTTGACCTCGCGCTCACCGGTCGTGACGATCATGGGGCACGTCGACCACGGTAAGACCTCTTTGCTCGATTCGATTCGCAGCACGAACGTGACCGCCCAGGAGCATGGCGGCATCACCCAGCACATCGGCGCTTATCATGTTCAGGTCGATGGCCGCAGCGTCACATTTTTGGATACCCCCGGCCACGAAGCGTTCACCGCGATGCGCGCGCGCGGCGCCAAGGTGACCGACATCGTCGTTTTAGTCGTGGCCGCAGATGATGGAGTCATGCCGCAGACGGTTGAGGCGATCAACCATGCCCGTGCCGCCGACGTGCCTATTATTGTTGCTGTCAATAAAATCGATCGCCCGGACGCCAATCTTGAAAAAGTAAAAAGAGGTCTTTCCGAACATGGCCTGATCGCAGAGGATTGGGGCGGCGATGCCGTATTCGCACCGGTGTCGGCAAAGACGCACGAAGGTATCCCGCATCTGTTGGAAATGCTCCTGCTGCAGGCGGATATCTTGGAGCTCAGGGCCAATCCAGACAAACTTGCCCGTGGAACGATTGTCGAAGCCAAGTTGGATCGCGGTCGGGGTCCGGTGGCGACGGTATTGGTGCAGGAAGGAACGCTCCATGTCGGCGACGCCTTCGTTTGCGGCGTATATTACGGCAAAGTGCGCGCCATGATTGACGACCGCGGCCAGAAGATAGAGGCAGCGCCGCCGGCATTCCCCGTGGAAATTCTTGGTCTCCAGGGCGTGCCACAGGCAGGCGACTCTTTCGTCGCCGTCGCTGACGAAGCGAAGGCGCGCCAAGTGGCTGAGTATCGCCAGAGCAAGCAGAGAGAAACGGAGCTGGTTAAATCGAGCAAAGTTTCATTGGAAGAGCTCTACGATCAGATCAAGGCAGGAGACGTGAAGGAGCTCCGGGTCGTTCTTAAGGCCGACGTGCAGGGTTCAGTGGAGGCGTTGACAGAGGCGTTAAGCCGCATGTCCACCGATGAGGTGAAACTCAGAGTGATTCACGGGTCGGTCGGCGGCATCACCGAGAGCGATATTTTACTGGCAGCAGCGTCCAATGCCATCGTCATCGGTTTTAATGTCCGGCCGGAATCGAAAGGCGCAGCTTTAGCGGCCAAAGAAGGCGTCGATGTGCGGTTGTACACGATCATTTACGAAGCGGTCGCGGATGTCCGCGCAGCGATGGAAGGTATGTTGGAGCCGACCTACCGCGAACAAACCCAAGCGCGCGTCGAAGTCCGTCGGATCTTCAACATCGCGGGCATAGGCACCATCGCTGGCTGCTACGTCAACGAAGGAAAAATCGCTCGCGGCAACTCGGTGCGTTTGTTACGGGATCAAGTGGTGGTGCACGAAGGCAAGCTCGCTAGTCTCAAGCGTTTTAAAGACGACGTGCGCGAGGTGACCGCCGGTTATGAATGCGGCCTGTCGCTCGAAGGGTTTCAAGATATAAAACAAGGCGACGTCGTTGAGTCCTTTGAACGCATTCCGGTGATCCGGCGAATAAGTCCAGTTCCGGCCGGACGCGAAGCGCCGCGCGTTAGCGGCGTGTAAATTTAGCGTGCGCTTCGGGCGTTCCGTTAGCCCATGATTGTGGGGATCCTCAAGCTCAACCTTTTGATTCCGGAAAATCACTCGCTCAAAGGCAAGCGCGGAGTCCTAAAAAGAATTCAAGCGCGCGTAGCCAATCAGTTCAATGTGTCCGTCACCGAATGCGACGATCAAGACCTGTGGCAGAGCGCGGTTCTAGGATTCGGTGCTGTCGGCAGCAGTCGAGCAGTTGTCGAAGCGACGCTGCAGAGGATTGTAGAATTTGTCGATGAGCTTGGCCTGGCTCAAGTGGGCGAGGCCGGAACGGAGTTCTTTCATTGCTAAATGGGACGGACTGCGCCAGCCGCTAGCACAGTCGGAAAGTCAGACAAACTGCCTGCCACCGGCGGCGGGCGGTGGGTGCTATGATGGAATATCAGCGCTCAGACAGAGTTGGAGACTTGCTGCTGGAATTGATTGCGGAACTCCTAAGTAAGGAAATCCGCGATCCGCGCGTCCGCTCTGTCACGCTGACGATTGCTCGCGTTAGTAAAGATCTGCGGCACGCAAGAGTCTATTTCAGTCTCCTCGGTGGTCAGGAAGACCGCATGGAAGCTTTGGCGGGACTCAGAAGCGCGACCGGCTTCATTCGTGCCAAAGTAGGCAAGCAACTTAATCTCCGGTTCGTTCCATCCATTGAATTTAACTACGACGACGCTGAAGACGAAGCACGACGCATCGATGCGCTGCTAAATAGCGTCAAAGAGTAGGATCGGATCCGTCTACGGCTTGATTCGTCTTTACTGCCAGTTCTTCCACGCGTTTTCGTATGTCAATGACACAGAGCGGTATTCTGCTTATCGATAAATCCGCGGGGCCGTCTTCGGCCCAAGTCGTGGGTCGGGTCAAGAAGCTTTTCCAGGCCAAGAAAGTCGGTCACCTCGGCACGCTTGATCCGTTCGCATCGGGCTTGCTCTTGGTGGGGGTCAATGAAGGAACGAAGATCGCCGACATTTTTCTCGGCGGGACGAAGAGTTACTGCGGCGTAATGGTCCTTGGCGTCGAAACCGACACCCAAGACGGTACGGGAAAGGTTGTGAAAGAAGGTTCGGTGCCTTTGCTCGGCGAAACCCAGTTGCGAAGATTGGAAGAAGAATTTACCGGTGAAATGCAGCAGGTGCCGCCGATGTTTTCCGCTCTGAAAAAAGACGGCGTACGATTGTACCGATTGGCTCGGCAGGGCAAAGAAATTCCGCGCGCGCCGCGGAGTGTCAGAGTTGAAGCTCTCCGGATAGAGAAAGTTTCCGATTCGGAGCTCGAATTCGAAGTCACTTGTTCACGTGGGACCTATGTGCGCACGTTGGCGGCTGACATGGGACAAGCACTGGGTTGTGGCGCTCACCTCAAGAGCCTCAGGCGAACCGTGTGCGGCCATCTCAACGTTCAGCAGTCGATCACGATCGATGAGCTTGAACAGCGGTTTGCACAGGGCTCAATCCCGCTCGTTTCGCTGCGTGCCGCTTTGAATAACCTGCGCATGGTTAATTGGGAAGGCCGGCTCCTTTCGCGGTTGCGTTTGGGGCAACAGGAAGTATTGATGCAAATCGGCAATCGACGAGAAGCGGAAAGACTGGTTGGCATTGTCGATTCACGCGGCGAGCTGGCAGCGCTCGCCACATGGGCAGATGATTCGCCCGAAGGACGCTGGCGGCTATTTCGAGTGTTTCATTAGTAGCGCGAATTGTTGACATGGCCGTGTTCTATCGGATACGCTTCACTTCACACAGTAAATTTTCCGTCCTCCGTGTATTGCCGTCAAACGGAGCTTCTGAGCTATGCTAATTTTCCCATTCCCAATTTTGACAAATCTTAGAATTAGAGAGGCTAGGAAAGGAAGAATCGTTAACCCATGAGCGTTTCAAGAGGAACCCTACCCGCGAATCCACATATCCAAAAGTGGGTCAAAGAAGTGGCGGCGATGTGCCAGCCGGATAATGTTTTTTGGTGCGATGGGTCGGAGGAGGAAAAAACAAGGTTGACACAAATCGCGGTCGAGTGCGGCGATCTCATACCGTTGAATCAAGAAAAGCTTCCTGGTTCCTATTTGCATCGCAGCGCGCTCAACGATGTCGCGCGCACGGAAAATTTGACATTCGTCTGCACGCCGACACAGGAAGAGGCGGGCCCCAACAACAATTGGATGGCTCCCGCCGAATCCTATGACAAGCTGTCGAAAATTTATGCCGGCTCCATGCGTGGTCGCACGTTGTATGTCATTCCGTTTCTCATGGGAGCCCGCGGCTCGTCGTTCAGCAAAGTCGGCATTCAAGTAACCGACAGCGTCTATGTCGTGCTCAACATGCGCATTATGACGCGCATGGGCAAGATCGCGCTCGATCATCTGGGCGATTCCGACGATTTTACACGTTGTTTGCATTCCAAGGCCGACCTCGACATCGAGCGCCGCTTCATTTGTCATTATCCTCAAGACAATGCGATCTGGAGCGTCGGCTCGGGCTATGGCGGCAACGCGTTGTTGGCGAAAAAATGCCTGGCTCTGCGTATCGCCAGCAAGCTCGGCCATCAAGAAGGCTGGCTCGCCGAGCATATGCTCATCGTCGGCGTCGAAAGCCCGGATGGCGAGATCACCTATGTCTGCGGCGCCTTTCCGAGCGCCTGCGGCAAGACTAATCTCGCGATGCTGGTGCCGCCGGCGACCATGAAGGGCTGGAAGATCCACACCATCGGCGATGATATTTCCTGGCTGCGCGTCGGTCCGGACGGCAGGCTTTGGGCGGTCAATCCGGAAGCCGGCTGTTTCGGCGTCGCGCCGGGCACCGGTTCGAACACTAACCGCAACGCCATGCGGACGGTCACGAGAGACACCATTTTCACCAACGTGGCGTTGCGACCGGACGGAACCGTCTGGTGGGAAGGTCATGACGATCCCATCCCCGGCAACGCTGTGGATTGGCGCGGCAAGCCATGGGACCCGGAGGGCGGCCACCCGGCGGCCCACCCTAATGCCCGCTTTACGGTGTCCATAAAACAATGCCCGAGCTATTCTCCGGAGTGGGAAAAGCCCGAGGGCGTGCCCATCAGTGCGATACTTTTCGGCGCGCGCCGCCAAAAAATGATTCCGCTCGTCTATCAATCCTTCAATTGGCAACATGGCACTTTTCTCGGGGCGACATTGGCATCCGAAACGACCGCGGCAGCCACCGGTACCGTGGGTGTCGTGCGGCGCGATCCGATGGCGATGCTGCCGTTCTGCGGCTACAACATGGGAGATTATTGGGGCCATTGGTTATCGATGGCCAAGCGCGCTACCAATCCGCCGAAAATCTTCCGCGTAAACTTTTTCCAGCGCAACGAGCGCGGCCGGTTTCTCTGGCCCGGCTTCGGCGAAAACTTGCGGGTGTTGCGCTGGATCATCGAGCGCTGCAAGGGCGGCGGCCAAGCGAATGAGACCCCCATCGGTTATGTGCCCAAGGCGTCGAGCTTGAGTGGCGAAGGACTCGAAATTTCGAAATCCGATCTCGATCAGCTGGTGGCTGTTGACCGCGAAGCTTGGAAAAACAATCTCAAGAGCCAAAGCGATTTCTTCGATACTTTCGGTGATCATTTACCGGCAGGAATCAAAGAAGAGCACAAAGCACTCGCCAATCGTCTCAAAGGATAGCGCGGGAGGTTATATATGGCGCGCGGCCATCATGATATCGGCGGTCTGCCCGGCGCGGGCGCGATCGATCAGAGCGAACATCAACTTTCCGATTGGGAAATTCTTGCCGATGCCGTCAATCAAGCGCTCGGCGCTCGCGGTATCAAACGCACCGATGAGATGCGCCGCGCGCGCGAAGAGATGGACTCTGAGACGTATCGCGATATGACCTACTACGAACGGTGGATTGCGAGCATCGAAACCATCCTGATCGAGAAAAAGATTCTGACCAAGGACGAGATCGACCGACGGCTCGGCGAATTTGAAAAGGAATGGGGCGAACCGTGAACTCCCAGGCGGGCAAATTCAAACCCGGGGACCGTGTCACGGTGAAATTGGAAGATCGGCCGGGCCACATACGCACACCCTGGTACGTTCGCGGCAAAACCGGTTGGATCGAACGCGTCTACGGCGATTTTCTCAACCCTGAATCTCTCGCTTATGGACGTGACGGCTTGCCCAAACGAACACTCTATCTTGTGGCTTTCAATCAAGCCGACGTATGGGGCCGGTCTGCAGGACCGACGGATAAGGTTCTTGTCGATATTTATGAGCATTGGTTAGATCGGACCCAGTAACGAGGAGGTAAAGATGAGCGATACACCGGCCGATGCGCATGGCCACGAGCATCCGAAGCATGAGTTGAGCCATTACGCGAAACGGATTTACGCGATCCGCGATCTGCTTGTCGAGAAGGGTGTGCTCGCCGAAAAGGACATTCAGTGCCAGGTCGAATATCAGGAAGCGCGCTCGCCGGCGAACGGTTCGAAGCTCGTCGCTCACGCGTGGGTCGATTCGGCTTTTAAAGCTCGTCTCATCTCGGATCCCAAAGCAGCGTGCGCGGAAATGGGCATCGATGCCGCCGGCGTCAATGAGTTCGTGGTTTTAGAGAATACCGAAAAGGTTCGTCATATGGTGGTCTGCACCCTATGCTCCTGCTATCCCCGGCCGATTTTGGGACGGCCGCCCGATTGGTATAAGAGCTTCAACTATCGGCAGCGCGCGGTCGTGGACCCGCGCGGCGTGATGCGCGAGTTTGGCCTCGATCTGCCCGACAACGTTGAGGTGCGTGTCCATGACAGCACGGCCGATATTCGCTATCTGGTCTTGCCTCTGCGGCCAAAGGGGACAGAAGGTCATAGCGAAGCCGACCTAGCCCAGCTGGTGACGCGCGACAGCATGATCGGTGTGACGGACGCGCTACCTACCATTCCCGAATAGCTTCAAATACCTCCTTCAAATACTTCGTAGTTTAGAAATCGGCCAAAAGAAGGCGGGTTCATTCTACGGTGGACCACACATCCGCGATCTTTTTGATTGATTTTTAGAGCTACTGTTCGTACCATTTACAGTTACAGAATGGCCGAAAACGTTGTGAACAACCCCGAATGTCGCGTGTATTAAAGAGAAAAAGCGCCGGCGCAGCTTCGGCAAAATACGCTATTGCACTGCGTTGCATCGGTCAGGATCTCGAGCGAAGGGGGCTGAAATCATTCGATATTCGCTTCGAGAGAAACGAATATGTGGCTTACTGCGGTTACCAAGACCCGCCATCGCCGACTCCGGTGACCATCCAATATACTTTCAAAGACATCCAAGAATTGGATGAAGCGGGCGAAGGGCAACGTAGTGACCTATCAGCGACCAAGGAATTTCTGAATCAAGTGCAGATTTTTCGAACCATCGGTGATTACCTGGACAAAAACGAAGGGCAGCTGGTGCGGCTGACCAACAACGATGGCACAGGGAAGGAATCCCTATTTAAAGTCGAATATGTAACCCAGGATGGCGAACAGGTGGTCGATGACCGAGCGGGGACAGCGATCTACGACATGTGCGTCACCATGTATAAGAAAAGGGGAAAACTGACCGGAACCGGCGGACAGCTAGCTCGTTCGCGCCGGCGATAGCGCCTCGAGAAATCGTCGGCTTGAGCGAATTCTCGCTCTATCTCACGACACCAAAGGTTTAACAGATTGGACACCACTATTGACTACTACTCTTTGCTCGGTGTGAAGCGCGGTGCTACGCCGGAAGAAATCAAACGAGCCTACCGCAAGCTGGTGTTTCGTTATCATCCCGATCGCAACCCGGACGATGGTCATGCGGTAGACAAATTCAAACAAGTTCTCGATGCTTACACGATCCTGTCCGATGCTACAAAACGCTCGGTTTACGACGCCGTCACGCATCCCGCAGGCGCCCCGGAAGAACCCGAAGAGGAGCAACCCAAAGAGAGCGCGCGGCATTTTAGCGACGATTTCGGCAGCACATTCCGCTCCTCCCAGGAATACAAAACTAAGGTAGAGCCCGAGCCCAAATGCCCCTCCTGTTCGGCAGTCGGGACCGAACACATCGTATCGCGCAAGGGTGGAGCGGGATCGTCGCGAGGTAAACAGTTCGTCCTCGCTCCCTTCAACGTCATTTTCTGCAACGCCTGCGGTTATGTTTATGGCGTGACGCCAAGTGCTTCTTGAGTGCCAAGAATTCTCGTCAAGACAACCGAAGAAGATTAGTTAGCGGTCAGCTCGAAGCGGATTCGCGCTTAAGAACAGCGCGATCACGCTCAGTGCATGATCCCGCCACCTTCGACGACCAGGAGTTGGCCGGTGATGAAGTCGCTGTCGGCACTGGCTAAGAAGAGTGCCGTGCCGACGATGTCGGCGGGAGTCTCGATGCGCCGAAACGCGCGCTTGTCGATGCTACCCTCGCGGCGCTTGAGCACCTCTTCCGAAACCGACTCTTCACTCATCGTGGAGCCGGGAGTCATGCAGTTGACATTGATGCCCCATTCGCCCAGCTGCCGGGCCATTACCCGCGTGAGCGCGACCACGCCGCCTTTCGCCGTCGTGTAGTGCGGCATATTGCCGGAGCCGCTGAAGAATGTTCCCGAGGCGATGTTGATGATCTTGCCGCTTCTTTGCTGCTTCATGATCGGGATTGCGGCCTTGCTGCAAAGAAACACGCCTTTTAAGTTTACTTCGATGACACGGTCCCATTCGTCGAGCCCAAGGTCTTCGACCGGACCTTTCCAAAGTTCTTGCGTGACATAAATAGCCGCGTTGTTCAGCAGCACGTCGACGCGGCCGAATTTTTGTTTCGTTTCCCGCATCAGTCCCTCAACGTTCGGGAAGTTTCGGACGTCAGTCGTTCGGGCCCATGCCGATCCGCCAGAATCGATGATCGCTTTCGCTGTTGCCTCACCGCCTTCACCGTCGATGTCGGCGACGACGACATGGGCACCTTCTTCGGCGAACCGCCGGGCATACGCTTTCCCGATGCCGTGGGCGGCGCCAGTGATGATGGTGACTTTATCCTTTAATCGCATATATCCTCCGCGGCGCCTGCTGGGGGATTAAGTCGATTTGATCTACCCCGCGTTAGGGAAAGCTCGGTGTCTTGCCGCTAAGCAAGGTTTGCAGCTGGGATGCGGGAAAGCGCAGACCGACAAAGAAAGTGCCGAACAATCCGTAAACCGCGCTGGCTTCGTCGAAGCGCATTTCATAGACTAGTTTCTTGAACACCAGCGGATCGTCAGCAAACAGATCGACGCCCCATTCCCAATCATCGAAACCGATGGAGCCGGAAATGATTTGTGTGACGCGGCCAGCGTAGTGACGTCCGATCATGCCATGCTCGCGCATCATGCGATGGCGCTCGCGAATCGGTTCGCCGTACCAGTTCTTGTGCTCACCACGAAACTTGTTCATCGGGTAAAAACACAGATACCGTCGTTGCGGGATCTCCGGCCAGAGGCGCGGCGCAGCGGCTTCGCGCTGCTTGGCCAGTTCGGCTTCCACTTCATTGTTCCATTGTCCAGTTCCTGGCCGCAATCCCCTCTCGGTCACTTCCGAGTAGAGTTTGACCGAAGCTTCATAGAGGCCTAGCTCGACCACCGAGAGATAAGAGGTGCTTGGGTCAAGGTATTCGCATAGCTCTGATTGAGCGACGGTCAGCTCGGCGTCGTTCAGCGCATCCAAGGTCTTGCGGAAGTGGACGACCATGAGATCGGCTTTGTGCCCCAATGTGGAGAACAAACCCGTGGCCTCCTGTTTGTTCTGCTCCATCTCACCGAACATCGCCATCGCGGCGGTAAGAATATGTTTTTGCTGTGATGAGCCGAGCGCGCGCCACGCCGCCCAACGAACTCGAAACATTTGATGCATGAGGTACGAGCCGTCGAGCGTCAGCGGCGTTGCCGGCAGCTCGCCGTGTGTTTGAGGGGTCGGTTGCTGTTCCATCTTGTCCTTTGAATTTTTGCTGATTGCGTCTCCGCCGGTCACTCTCAAAGACTACGTCGGCAAGGCAGTAGGATCCGATGGCGTCGGCTGGTCGGGCTTGACCCCGCGCAGTTTGTTGCGCAGCGCTTGAAAGCCGCGTTTGGCGAGCCGAAAGATCTTCGGCAGAATCCAGACGAGCAGTGCGAAAAATCCCAGCACTAATATAATCATGACGATCGGATGGTTGAACATCAGCCAAAGGCTGCCGAAGACCGTGATATCTTCCGTGACGCTGGCAATCCAGTTACTGAAAGGTTCGGGACTGGCGTTGATCGCCAAACGCGTCGCCGTTTTGGTGCCGTGGGCTGCAAGCGCGATCGATCCACCGGCGAGAATCGCGACGAGCTCCAGTGCCGGATTCATGTCACCCAAAGAACGGGCCGCCAAAATCGCGCCCGCCGGCACGCGAATAAAAGTATGCAGGACGTCCCAGCCGCTATCGACGTAGGGCACCTTGTCGGCAAAGAACTCGATCAGGTACATGATGCACGCAACGGCGATGACCGCCGGATGACCGAGCACCTGAAGATCGGGCGGCAGTTGGATCATCTCCGCCCGGCTGGCAATACCCAACGCCGCCACCGTGGCATATAAATTGATTCCCGATGTCCACGCGGTGCCCATCGCCAAACTCAAAGCTTCGATCGTGCCCATAAATTGGCTCCTATTCCGGCCGTCTGCTGGCCCATTGACTAGTTTGACGTTCGGCTATGAGCAATTATTACTTTCTAACCGGGCGGTCGAAAAAAGATTCCTAGAGTTTGTACTTGCCCGCGATCTCGTCTTTGAAATCTTTAGGAAATGCATTGACCGCGGGGAACTGGTCCAGCCATTTAAAAGGCCGGCAGGCGTCGATCAAGACCCGGTCAGTGGTGTAGCCGCGCGGTGAGCGTTCTTCGGGTGGCAGAGCCGGCTCGCACACGGAAGCCCATACGCCTTTGACTACGTCCAAATCCTCACGCACGTGGCAGCGTGTGGCGATCGCCCAGATGACATCGGCAGGATTGGTGATATCGATGTCGTCGTCGACAACCACGACAAATTTGCCGCCGTAGGCGCCGGCCCGCGCTCCCGCAGCGACGAGCAGAGCTTGTTTCGAGTGGCCGGCATAACGTTGCTTGATTGCGATCACCGTAAACGGCCCAGGTTGGCCGCCGTAGACGAATCCCCAGACGCCTTTGACTTCGGGGATGCCGGCTTTTTCGAGCTGTTCCCACAGCGTCGCGGCGCCCAGCGGAATGGGCAAATAGCTGGCCGGCGGTTTCAATGGTGGCGCGCCGAGCATGATCGGATCGTTGCGATAGTACACACGCTTGACGACCATCACCGGTGTCTCGCCGACGTTGGCGTCGGTGAAATATCCCGGCCATTCGCCGAACGGGCCCTCTTTCGGCATCTCCTCGTCTTTCATCGGCGGCAGCTCGCCTTCGAGGACAATTTCCGCATTGGCCGGAATCGGCAGGCCGGTCACCGCGCCGCGCGCCACCGGCACGGGAGAGCCCTGGAGATAGCCGGCAAATTCGTATTCATTCACATCCGGCGGCAGCGGCATCTGCGCCGCGAGAAAAATCGCGGGTCCCTGGCCCAACGTGATCGCCACAGGCAGCGGCTTGCCGGCGTCGCGTGCGCGCTCGAAAGCGAGCCGGCCGTGCTTACCCATATTCATTTTCACCGAAACATGATTCTTGTCTTGGACCATGACCCGATAGGTGCCAATGTTGAGTTTTCCCGTCTCGGGATCTTTCGTGATCACGCCGCAGCCGGTGCCAAGATAGGGGCCGCCGTCGAGATCATGCCAACTCGGCGTGGGAAATTTGTACAGATCGACATCGCCATCAGCCATCTGATTTTCGAGCACTGGTCCGCCCTCTACTTGCTCGACGGGCACAGGTTTGTACGCCGCCAACTTCTTGCGCCAGGCGTAAAGATAATCAATGCCATTTTCCTGATCGATTCCCATCGCCGGGCCCGTGCGTTTGCAGGTACGAAAAACATTGGAGATCACGCGAAAGCCGGGCGGATAATTTTTAAAATTGCTAAAGAGCAGTGCCGGGCCCTCATTTTCTGCCGCGCGCTCGGTCAACGCACCGACTTCCGATTTCAACTCCACGCCTTCAAATCGGCGCAGTTCGCCCATCTGTTCGAGCACTTCGATGTATCCTCGCATGTCGGTGACGTCGGCCATGAATTCCTCCTGGATTTACGGTCATAGTATTGTGGGGAAAGAGGGGAGTCAAACGACGGAGTCGCATGGGCATGTCGCGCTCGTCAACGTGCCAAATCAGCTCGGCGCTGGCTTACCCCGGCTTGCTTCGCGCGCGCAAACCCGCGGGCCAGAAGCCGGAGAAAGAGTGAGTCAAACCAAATTCTCAGTCGATATGCGGCAGTAATGACACGGAAACGATCGGTCGATGATCACCACGCTAACGCTTCGTGCTTTTGCCCGAGAGAATCACAGCACCACGTCGGTCACCACCGGAGCGCCCAACGTGCGATCGGGTTTTCTTGCGCCGCAACCTTTGTCGGTAATACCTTTGGGTGGCGGCAGTGAATCGATCCCTTCGGGCAGGGCATCGCGCGGGCAGACATCGTCTTCATCATGAATATCCGCGGAGCCATCGAGTACATCATGATGCACGGTGGCCGAGTAGCTGTAGTCGCCGCGAGTGGCATCGGCAGAGTTGGCGGGCAGAGGGTTTGTGCATTGCAAGGTGACCAAATAACCGACGCTCATGGTCTGTTTCGGCGCGAGAACCTTCGATCCGCTGCTGCCAAACAGAGCGGCATTCTTCGCCGCGTTGAGAGCGACGGCCGGAGGCTGGCACTGCTCTGAATCATCGTCCGTTACACTGACATTCAGTCGCACCAGTCCGGTGCTTATTCCGTTGTCCAAACTCGTTGCAGTAATCGTCTCATCGTGATCGCTTCGGTTTTGAATGGTCACAGTGACGGCCGAGCTTATTGCAGCTATTCCTTTGACAGTGGCTGGAGCGACGATGCCGGTCACAGCCAGATCATGGATGCCGATGGCGAAGCAGGTGATCCAGGTGCCCCAGTTGTTGGAGCCTTTTGAGGTGGCATATTCATTGGCCGCGCAGAACATGTTTGAAAAATTTGGATCTATCGAGATGCCGCTATAATCGCCGGCGCGGCAATCATCGACAAAGAAAGTACCAACGACGCAGTCGAAAGCTCGATAAGTGCGGAGACCGGCCCGGGCCAAAACCGGAGTGCGCATTTGTCGCGGAGCATTAGCGGCATTTTGTCCCGTCACATACATCGACATGAATTCCGTGCTGGACGACTGCATGAAGGTCATACCGATATCGCCGTTGGGCGCGATCTCGATGGAGGGGTAATACGTGTGAATACCCACGCCCGGATTGATGGTTCCCTGCTGGGTAAGCGTCGGTGAAGAGCCCGAGGTATCGAATTCATACCAGCGCACATGTGATTGCGAGGGCGAGCCGAGGCCAATGCTGTGAGCGGCCAAAAGGCGGTCGTTGCGCCATGCCGCACTGATGATGCTCGAATCGTTGGTTTGGATGCGTCCACCGAAAGCATCGCTTCCTGGTTGATCGGCATTGGGTGGGAAGACGTAAGCGCCTACGCTCAGGTCTGTGTCAGTAAAAGTCGGAGAATCAAGAATGTCGGTCATTTTCACGATGCGTAAATCGGAGCCGAGCGCGTCGCCTGACTCCATGACAAACCACATCGGATCGCCGCTAACTGATCCGTGCATCACCGCCGGCATCAGGGTAAAATCAACAGGGTCGCGATCGGTTTGCGAAAAGGACAACGTTGCTGGATTACTGTCGAGCGCGGTACTTTTGTCGATCACAATGACGCTCACATGATCAAAGGTTTCGCTGCCGAACATGTTGAGGGTGATGACGTGAACATCAGCGTTCCAGCCGATTTTGGGAAAATCGGGCAGCACAGTTTCATCTAATACAAAGCCGTTTTGGGTTACATCGATGCGGTGCATTTCGGTGAACCCGTCGAGCGGGTTGGAGGTATTTGAAACGGCATAGAGCAGGTACCCTATTGCCAGATCATCGTCATCATCGATCATCGCGACAACAAATCGTTCCGCGATATCGTCATAGGTAACGATAGGATCAAAACCGAACGTGACCACGCCGGTGGGAGCAAAGAAAACATAGAGGTCTTGAATGAAAAGTCGCTTGCCCGTCGCTCGGCTGTAAAAAGCGATGGTGGTATTGGTCACTTCGACGATATGCTGAGGGCCGGTCGCGACGTGGGTGTCGGGCGGTACAGAGCCGAAACTATTGGCAAATCCGATTCCTTCGAAACCTTTGGCAATGCCCAGGTTGTCGGTCGCAGGCGACTTGGGAGCTTCAACTCTGGTCGGTGCCAGTTCCGTGCGCATCTCACCGGCTTGCCGCTGACGTGGGAGCTTTCCCTCTCTCTGCAATTTCGGATGCAAGCCTCGCGGAGCAATCATCCGTCCCTCCAGCTCTTCCGATTGCGACATCCCCGCAGGCGCAAAGCCTGTGAGCACACCGATACTAACGAGCATCGAAATGAAAAAGTGTCGCCGGCGATTCGTCGTCTTCATTGTCGAAGCATCCTTCATTAACGCAGCGATCGCATAATGAGCAGCCAAGTTTTCGATGCAACATATCTTATGTTGCAAGAAAATCCTAACCTTGAGGCAAAATTCAGTCGAACGAGGAAGCGCTCGCAGTAGAACTTTCGTCTACGGAATATCCTGAACCACTCATCTCATTGCAACCTGCCAAACCGGCGGTCATTATCTTGACTTTGAGATTGCATCCTTTAACTTGAATCATCATGCCGCAACTTTTGTTTCGTCTCCTCGTTTCACTTTTTTTCTTGCCACTTGGTATCCAATTGGCCGAAGCCACTCAAGTTCAAGAGGTTGTTCTTGATAACGGTCTCAAGGTTTTGCTGCTGGAAGACCACAAGAGCCCGGCGGTAACATTCCAAGTCTGGTATCGCGTCGGCGGACGCAACGAAAAGGATGGCAAGAGCGGCCTCGCCCACTTTCTCGAACATATGATGTTTAAAGGCACGCCGACGACCAAGCCGGAAGAGTACTCCAGGATTATCGCTAAGAACGGCGGGCGATCGAATGCTTTCACTTCTTCGGATGTAACCGTCTAT
>DASPXM010000289.1:0-11561 GCA_035637295.1 Verrucomicrobiia bacterium | reverse complement strand
AGGAGAGGCCCGGCGCACTACTCCTTCCGCCACGCTGCCTAGTAGCATATGCTCCAAGCCCGTCCGCCCATGGCTCCCCATGATGATGAGATCCGCAGCGATCTCGTCAGCGTATTTCACGATCATGTCGACCGGCCGGCCTTCCTCCGTGCGCGCCTGCCAAGGCACCGATGTCGTGGGCAAACTACGAAGAAATGACGCCCAATCACCTTCGACATCATCCACGGTGAGCTCCGGAAGCGTTATCAGACCGAGGGTATCTTCATCGCACGGATAACTGTACCAAGGCGTCGGATCGAAGGCATGAAAGAAAAAAATTCTCCCGCCGAAGCTATCGGCGAGGTTGATGCCAACTTCGGCCGCCCGCCTGGCTCCCAAAGAGAAATCCGTCGGCACTAAAAAACGCTGGGCGATCTGGTTTAGCGGTTTGCGGCTGACCAATACCGGAACGAACGATTTGCGCACCAATCGCTCGGCCGTGCTGCCCAATAGGTGAAACAATTGGCGGTCCGGAGCGCCGACAACGATCAGATCGGCGCGCCACGCGCAAGCGGCAAGGATCAGCTCGAAAAACGGATTGCCGACCCGCACTTCGTAATTGATCCGCCGGCGGCAATCGGTCCGACTCTCGACAATCTCCTCGAGATCGGCGCCCGATTTCGTCACCTTCTCTTCGATCTTGCTTTGCCGGCTCTTCGGCTGTGAGACATGCAGAGCATGATAATGCCCTTCGATCACGTGTATCAGTCGAATCGTCGCATCGCATCGGCGCGCCAAAACCAGTGCGGATTCCAACGCGGTCGCACCACCGCTGCTGAGATCGTGCCCGACGATAATCCGTTCCAAACGATGCTTTCGCGGTCGCTCTCGGCATTGGAGCGTAGATAACATACATCACACCGTGCGCACGGCCTTGTGGTTGCGCGACGACGTCAATGCCCGCCGGAGCGTTGGTTTTGAGGTTGCGGCGTTTGCCGCATGGCTCAAAAATTCGCCTATGCGCTCTTCCGAGCCGCAGTCGCACCAGTAAACGCCTCGAACCGGCAGGACAAGAAGTTGCGAGGGACAGCGGCGTGGCAACTCTTCAAGAATGACTTTTGAAAGATTAACCGGCTGCGCCCGCTCATAAATCCTTTCCATTGCGCGCATCAAACTGTGCGCGCCGAGCGCGTCACGGATTCGCCAAAAGTAACTGTAGAGCCGGTTGTTGATCGCGCGCACGTAGCTGAGAAAATTCTGTGCCCTAAATACCATCACCAAGGTGTTCCATAGTCCCCCAAGGGAAACGATTTCTTGAGCGACATCCGCCGCCGGCTTTTCGACAAAACGGCTCACGATTTGCGCGCCGCAGGGAAACGCGCTGGGCGGGTCATCGGCAGGGACGATATAACCGTAGTCAGGCTCTGCAACTCTGGGAGGAATTCCCAGCAAGACGATTTTCTCGCTGTCCTGTTCGACAATGCCGAAGGCCGCATCGACGTGGGCCATAAAAAGATCGTCGTCCGAAATGAAATGATCCGACGGGAAAACTGCCACGGTGGCATCCGGGTGGCGCTCGAGCAGATGCGCGAGCGGCAGCAGCAAGCCGATCGCCGTGTCGCGATTGCTCGGCTGGATGACCACATGCATTTTCGGCTGATCGACGAGCTGCTGCGTGACGTCGGCAAATTCGAAATGACTCTGGTCCACGACCGTAAAAATACGTTCGCACGGAATCAATCGTTGCGCTCTCTGGAAACTGGACTGGAGCATCGAATGGTCGTCGAAGAACTTCACGTACTGTTTCGGCAACGTGTCGCCTCGAAGCTTCGCGACGAGCGAGCGCAGCCGCATGCCGTCGCCCGCCGCCAAGACGATCGCGCAGCGATTGCTCACGTCGTTCTCGTTAACTGGTTTGTAAAACATGTCTCTAAACTCGAGCAATATCGAGGCCACGACGCCGACTGACGTTCGCGCTGTAACAGACACGATCACTTCAATAAAAGCAGCGACTCCGCACGCGAACGCGTCGTTATATGAATCTGCGACGAGAAGATCGTACATGATACCAACCGGTGGTGAGGCATTGAGGCGCGATGGATGTGGCGTTGTTGCAGGGCCACCTCGCAGTCCTCAGTCAAATGAGGCAATGTCTCGAATTGCGTTGATATTGTTGTGACGCATCGTTGACATGAAAGACTCAACGAGAGCGATACCGTTCGGGCCGCGTCGTACTGTATTGTTTTCAATCACGGCTGTCAGTGCTCGGCGCACTTCTATCTGGTAGCCTTCTGTCGGTGTCTGAGTATCGTTGGTAATGTCGTTTCCGCTGATTTTAAGATTCTCGAAATAGTAGTTTGCGACACTGCCGCCCATGCACTGTATTGAGCGACCAGGGTTCGACTCTTTGCAGTAGATAAATTTGTTCCCGCTCAGTGTGACATTCTTAAAAATATTGCCGTGTGTCGCCGTGTTGACACTTGGTGTACCAATGGATATTCCTGCCTGGTTCTCTCGCGGAGTCACCATCGTGCGCAGAATAACATTGTTCGTGATGTTGATTTTGTCAAACTCGCAGTTGTTATTCCATGGCGGGTCGAGATGGATGGCAAAGGCAGCCCCTATCGGGTCGATGACGACATTGTTCGTGAATGCGATATTTTCGCAAATGGTCTCGTCGCTGATAGTGAAACAGCCGATAGCGCCGGTCCTGACGCCGCGTACCGAAGTGCAGTTATCAACTATTACGCCGCTACAATGGTCGAACTCTAGTTGCAAGTCGCGCACAACGCAGTTCCGAATCTCAATCATTCGCGAAGGGCTAATGCCTCTCCGGCAGACAAGGGCGTAACGGTCTTCTTCTCCGAGTGGCGGCGGTGCGCTATCGTAAAACTGGCAACGATTGTATTTTACGAACTGGCAGCTCGTGAACTCGATGCCGCCATACCGTGCTTGTCCGTTGAAATCAAAAGCCAAGTCATTGAAATACATGTAGACAGCTGAATCTGCGGTAGCCATAAAGGTCGCGTCTGGATGTCGCTTCAGCACGGAACGGCCCCCGACTTCGCCGAGCATCGAAATAGACTTCATCGGCAAGTCTCTTAGAATATATGTTCCAGCGGGCACCCAGAGTGTTTGGTCTGCGTGTTCGATGGCTGTCTGAAAAGCAGCCGTGGAGTCTTCGCCGTCTCTGGCACCGAACACAGTTACGTCAAGCATTTTCCCTCACAGCTGAAATTTGAATGTACAGCTCACTTGAAACAGAATGCAGTGCTTCTGCTCCTTAGCTGAGTATCGTTACGCTTTGCGACCCAGACAATGAGCGCAAGCGGGCAAACGAGAGAGATCGCCGAGCCGCGAAAGAAACATCTGGACCAACGGCGCGCGGATGCCATGGTTTCTCCCCTCGCCATGACTATTTGATTGTTGTTGCGCCATGATTTCGCAGCAGTATCGATCTCCGCGCTAAGTCGTTTAGGATGTAAGCAACGAGCAGCTGTTTCTCGCGCCTTTTCAGCCAATGCAAATGCTGCGTTTCATCAAACAAACCAGCGATAAGCTCGCCGACGGTAGTGTGCACCGGCACTTTTGATGTCTTTTCCATCTTCGGACCTCGCATTGCTTGCTATTCAAAGAAACCGAACGGTTAATTTTCTACTTGAGGGCAATCATCATGCCAGACCGGAACGAAGAACCGTTGAGTAAAATCGATTCGGAACGACCAATGCCGCACAACACCACCGACTTCTTAGGGAATCCGATTAGGTGTTGGCCCGCGGTTGGCAGCGGCGACGGAAAGGCTATCGCATGTGGCCGTAAGCGATTTATGCGTGAAGCAATCGCGCACTGAGGCATTTAGGCGCGGTGCATGTGGCATTGTTGCGGACGCCACCTTGCAGTCCGTGGAAAATACTACGAGAATATCTCAATTGAACGCTATGTTTTGGCTGGAATGAAATTTGAAGCAATGAAAAACGCCACACCCAGTCACACTGTGACGAGAAAGCCAGTGGGAGGAGCTTACGCAATTTTACACGACGACAAATAGGCTCATTGACAGAAAGTCCGTCCCGTAATAATGACGCCCTCGCTGCTATCAACGACAGCGCCCAATGCCTTTTCCAATTGGTGCGACCGCATGTTCGTTAAGGACCGCCCGCCGTTGGTGCGCTACACGATCGCGATTTTGGCAGCGGCTGCAGCCCTTGGTTTGGCGTCGCTCATACCGTCCCGTGCCGACCCTAGTCACTTTTCCCTTTTCTTCATCGCGGTCATGTTGAGCTCGTGGTATGGCGGTCTGGGAGCCGGCTTGGTGACGATGGTCCTTTCTGCCTTGTCGATCGAATACTTTTTCATGTCGCCGCATCACTCCATACAGCTGGATTGGCGCGCTTTCTTGCGCCTGGGCGTATTTACGGCAATCGCGGTGTTGACCAGTTACCTGACCACCGCCCGCAAGCACGCGGAACAGGCGTTGCGCGATGCTCACGATGAGTTGGATCAACGGGTTCGAGACCGAACTGCGGAGCTGGCGCAGGCCAATAATACGTTGCGCGCGGAGATTGTCGAGCGCAAGCGCGCCGAGCAAGAACTCTTGCGTCTGCAACTCGAAATGGGACGCGTAGAAAGATTGGCCACACTCGGGCGCATGGCCGGCACCATTGCTCACGATCTGGGTACTCCGCTGAATTCCGTGCTGGGCTATACGCAGCTGCTTGTCCAAGAAGACTTGCCCGAGCGCGCGCGCCGCCGCTTAACGATTATCGAGGCGCAGATTAATCGCATGGGTGAGATCATCCAGCGCTACCTCTCGCACACGCGGGGCTCGCCGCTCAGGAACAAAGTCAGCATCAACGATCTGGTACGCGATACGCTTCTCGTCCTGCAGCCGGTTTTCCAGCAGCGCGGCGTAGAAGTGACTTCCATGCTCGCGGAGACCTTACCCATCGTGCATGGGGACGGCAATTCGATCCAACGTGTGCTGATAAACCTGCTGGACAATGCGCTCGACGCCTGCAGTAAGAAGGGCTCGGTTAAGATCGGCACGATGGCGTGCCCGGTTTCAGCCAACCGGGCAGCGGGTGTAGCCATTGAGATAGCCGACAGCGGCGCAGGCATTCCGGTCGAGATGTTACCCAAGATCTTCGACCTTTTTGTCACCACCAAGCCACCGGGCAAAGGAACCGGGCTCGGTTTAGTGATCTGCCAGGAAATTATCAAAGCTCATGGAGGTGTAATCAATATCACCAGCCAAGTCGGACAGGGTACGACGGTGACCATTTACTTGCCGAGCGACGCGCGACCCATAGCACCGCTTACCGAGGAAAGAGAAAGAAATGACCGCCCGCATACTGATCGCGGATGACGACGAAGTCAGTTGCCAGCTTTTCGCGGAGACCCTCGAATCGGACGGTTTTCAGGTCGATCAGGTCACGTCCGGCGACGAGGCGATCGCGCGTTTGCGCGCCACGAACCACGACTTGGTGATTATCGACGTGCGCATGCCCGGTATTTCCGGTTTGGAAGTGACCCGGATCGTTCACGAGAAATATCCCGCCCTACCAATTATCGTGATGACCGCTTTCGGCTCGATTGAAACAGCGGTCGAAGCGATTCACGAGGGCGCTTTCGATTTCATTTCAAAGCCGATGAATCTGGCGGAGCTTAAGAAAACCGTGTCCCGGGCGCTGTCTCAGCGGTCGCTGCAGCGCCATTCCGCAAAGAATGCCAATGGCGAAGACGAGAACCCCACCGAGCTCGGCAAGATCATTGGTAAAAGTCCGGCCATGCTGGAAGTTTACAAAACCGTGGCGAGAGTGGCGCCGACGAAAAGTACCGTGCTCATTCTCGGCGAAAGCGGCACAGGGAAAGAGCTGATCGCGCGCGCGATTCACGATCATAGCCCGCGCGCCAACCGTCCGTTTGTCGCGGTGGATTGCGGCGCTTTGACGGAAACGATTCTTGAAAGCGAGCTATTCGGCCATATGCGCGGTTCATTCACAGGCGCGTTCGCCGACAAGAAAGGAGTTTTCGAAGATGCGCAGGGCGGCACATGCTTTCTAGACGAGATCGGCGGTATCAGTCCAAACATGCAAGCCCGACTCTTGCGGGTTCTCCAAGAGCATGAGATTCGCCGGGTGGGCGGAAAGGATTGGCTCCCCGTGGATGTCCGCGTGGTCGCCGCGACCAATCAAAATTTGGCCGAAGCTGTCGCAAAGGGTGATTTGCGTCAAGATCTCTACTATCGTTTGGATGTCATCGCTATCCATCTTCCGCCGCTCCGGGAACGCGCTGACGACATCCCGCTGCTGGCGCAGCATTTCTTGAGATACTACGGTCAGGAAAGCGGCAAACCCGTGCCGGCGTTTTCGGACGAGGCGATGGAACTCTTATGTTCTTATCCTTGGCCCGGAAACATCCGTGAGCTCGAAAACGCCATCGAACAAGCTGTCGCCCTTTCCTATCAACCGGTGTTGACTCCCGAGGATCTGCCGCGTGACGTCCGCGAACAGAGAGAGGCAAGAATCGCATCCCTCGCCCCGGAAAACGCGCAATTCGTTTTTCCCGATACGCCTAGCCTCGAAGAGGTAAAGAAACGCTACGTGCTGCACGTCTTGCAGCTCACCGGTGGAAACGTTTCAGCGACCGCGAGAATTCTCAACGTCGATCGGCGTTCGCTTT
Organism: Verrucomicrobiia bacterium; assembly: GCA_035637295.1. GTDB lineage: Bacteria > Desulfobacterota > Binatia > UBA9968 > UBA9968 > DP-20. The sequence goes on along the minus strand of DASPXM010000289.1, from coordinate 4,901 downwards.
ATCGGATGCTGGCACGCTATAAGATCGAACCGTATTTGAAAGACGACTGAGGCAAAGCTCCAGTTCTGCCGGCAAGCCCGCCCCGATCCAATACATCGGCTGATTATTTCTCGAATATATCCGGCCGTCAACTATCTAGCAGTTGTGGGCATCTCCTTTGCTTTCAGAAAATCGCAGAGGCGCAAACAATGCGGATTCTAATCATTGATGACGACGAAACGTTCTGCCACCTGCTCGTCGAGATTCTCGAAGAAATGGGAATGCCGGCTGTTTGGACGACCAATGGACTGACCGGCTACGAGATGATGACTCGCGATGATTATGAGTTGTGCATTATTGACGTCCGCATGCCGTTGGTCCTGGGAACCGATTTGGCGGAGGCTATCAGAGAGGATCACCCGCAAGTCAAGATTATCCTGGCCTCTGCCTTTGCCGACGAAGCACTGCAAGATTATGCAAAGCGCAAGGGGATCTTGCTGCTATCAAAACCGTTCACCCCGAACCGGTTGCTCGATACGGTCGAGCTCGCCTTGGGTGAGTCAATCGGCCGCAATTGACATCTGAGCGCCTCGTCGCCGATTTTTCACTCGCTCAATAAACCGATCGGCTTTAGTGTCCTGACCCAGAAATTCGGTAAATTATTCGTTACGTTCTCTGCCGTCATACCGGCGGAAGCCGGTATCCAGAGTCTTTGAAATTCTTGGTTTGCGGGTCGCGCTAGCTTCAGCATGAGGCTGATCCGCCTCGGCGGAATCGCGACCAGCTTGCTCGGAATGACATTGGAGTTATATCGCGATTTCTGGGTCACCACACTACGATGATTTCTTGCACGGGTGGTTTGTCGTCGATTATTTCCCGTGCGTGAAATGATGAAGGCGTTTTCGCGCATGGAAAGCTGGAAGTGTCTGAATTTTTTGTAGGGTCTTTGATTTTGCAACTATCCGAGGCACTAAGTCCGAGTCCATGGGCTCGATGAGCCGACTTCGAAGCATGACGTCGAGTTTTTCTCGACGAGTATCTTTCATAAGTCTCCCTCCAACGACGATCTCATCGCCGATGAGGGTCTATGCTTCATCGTTAACTCGTCGACGGACTCTGATCCGATCCTGCCCAAGCAAAGAAAATATGCGCCTGGCCGCCGGAGGCAATATGAACCGCGCGAGTTATGGTTTTTGCCATCGCGCTTGCTTCGACGATGTAATGCCCGGCAGGAAGCTTGGCGAAAAAGAGCGGGCCATCAGAAACCGCCTCGAGAAGTTCTTTGCCCTTATCGTCTTTGATCGACACCTCGGCGCCACCGAGATAATGTCCATTTCCCAGCGAAAAGCTGAGCGCCAAGTTGTCATCAGCGGCCAGTGACCGAAGTCTGTCACGTTCCTCTATGCCTACCCCGCCGCTCACGTATGGAATATTTTCGAATCTTTGAACATGAAGATACTCATCCGAAGATTCCATCCCAGCGGCGCTAGCGGCCCCGGCAGCTAATAGACTGCTACCGATTATTGCAATCGCAAACATCTTCATAAATCACTCCTCCTCCAGGGCAGTTTTTTGTCGATCCTTAAAAGTCGCCCCAACCATCCGATTTCACGTACTCCAACTCTACCGATCCATGACGGGAGATGCGAAACTTGTCCCAGCTGGATTGCCAGGACACCTGCGGGGAGGGGCAGCCCATCCCCGCGACATGCTGGTGTCCTTGAGCTGTAGCTAGTCTCCGTCTTCATAGGCTCTGCCGAAGCGGAACTGCTCCTCCTGCTTTTGGGTTATCACTTGGTCGTTCCCAGTCGGAGTCTCGTCGCACGCTCCATAGAAGTCGATTACGTCGCCGGTATCCGAACGTTTTAGCTGGGGATCGTCGCTCGCCAACGTTCTCTGGCGTATGGCCGGGAACTTCATGTGACAATAATTCTCACCGCCCTCTTCCTTCACGAGAACGCCATCAGCGGCAATTGCACTGCCAGCCAAAGCGCCAACCAAAACCATTGCTGATACCATCGGTCCAATTCGTGTCATCGCTTCATCTCCTTTTTGTTTCATTGTACTGTCTCTTCATGGGCTTATCCGCGACCTAATTACTCTCGCCAATCGCGCTCTTCTTCGTATCTTTGCTCCCTGATTAGGTCCTTGGCTGTAGGACTCTCGTCACAGGGTCCGTAGAAATCGATCACGTCGGCGCTGGTCGAGCTCTCTGGTTGTGGATAATCAGTGAACAGAGTTTGCTCGCTAATAGCGGGAAACTTCATGTGGCAATAACTTCCAGGAGTGACTTCCTCCTTGGACAATACGCTATCGGCCGCAACCGCACTGCCCGCTATGGAGCCTGTTAGCAATATTGCCATTGCTGTTGTCTTGAGAAATTTCATGGTTATTTCACCTCCTCTCATTCTGTGTTCTGCTGAATACATTCAGCAAGCGGCGTGCCGTGTGTGCAACTGGACGCTTTGGCAACTAACGCGCCGATCAACGTTATCTTTACGGGTAAACTGAGACAGCCAGGTTGGCTACTTGACCACTTTGCCACAGACCGCATGCCTGTGATCGCGCCCGTCGTCGCTCAACGCGATGAAAATTTGCCGATCTGATTGTTTTCCCACGGACTTTCGGCACGGCGCGGTCATGGCGTGAAACTTGCGCAAGTCCTGCCAAAGCACATCCGAAACTAAAGGCATTGCGACAAATGGCTTCTGCAGAACGAAGGGGAATTTGGAGCCGGCGAGATTTTTTCACGCGCCTCGGCTGGGGCGGAATTGGAATATTTTCTCTTCTGAGCGTTGCGGGTTTTCTGCGCTCCGCCTTTCCACGTGTGCTATTCCTGCCGCCTTCAACCTTTAAGGCCGGGACCCCATCGGATTATGCCTCCAATGAGGTGAGCGAGAAATACAAGCAAGACGAACGCGTTTGGATTATTCGCGAAGAACAAGGAATTTACGTCCTTTTCGCAAAGTGTACCCATCTCGGATGTACGCCACGTTGGCTCGCGGCGGAAGATAAATTCAAGTGTCCTTGTCATGGTAGCGGATTTTACAAATCAGGAATGAATTTTGAGGGGCCCGCGCCGCGGCCACTGGACCGCTTTGGCGTCTCTTTGAACGAAAACGGCCAACTGGTAGTTGACAAGAGCAAAGTATTTAAGATGCAGCCCGGAACCGAACCGGAAGAACAATATCCAGAGAGTGTACTGAAGGTGTGAGCCGTGTCGCACGCACCTCAAGTTTGATCGACGGCGTGCAGTTAATCGTACGCAACTCACGGACCCGCGGCAAAACACCTGATTTATTGGTCACGCACCAACGATCGTTTACAAAATTCGCACGGAAGCCGTGCTCAGGAGGATTATTTAATGAAGCCACTCGAGGCGATGATCACGGGATGCGTGGTATTTTTCGCCCTACTGCTCGCAGCTTCTATTTATTCGGGAGCGCGCAGAAGTATGAAAATAGAGCACCCCGGTGAAGGGCCTCGTTCTTACAGCGATCTTGAGCAAGATGAAATGGCGTTGGCCGCCGATATGCGCAAGCTCCGCAGGAACCTGCGGCGCGGCGTCAATCGATTGGGGATTGCGCAGGAACGCGACGAGATTCTTCAGGACTGGCTTAACATCGTCGTGGACCGCGGGTTGAAACAGGACAACTTTTCACCGGCGGTGGGCTTCGGTCCCTAACATTGGTTCTTGTCGAAGTGGTACTCGAAAGATCGACGCCGAAGGTTGCGAGCACGAAAAACGTTGAACAAGCTGCGCGTCGAGCCCGTAAAAAAGCCGGGGGAAAAGAGGAATTACCCTCCTCCTCCGGCTACGGACTGCACTTCATTCTTACGTCGTCCTTCGGCAACACGAGATGGTGACGTCATTACGTTATCTCCAGTAATGCCATCTGTGAAAACGATGGAAGCGGTCATCGCGGTCATGTATTACACAGCCCGATGCTGTCATCGCGCTCAACATTAACAATACTGCCAACACCAAAGTAAATTTTTTCATGTTTGTTCACCTCGCTTTCTTTCGATCTATCCATTTACCGCAAGGGAGCATGGCTCATGCCAAGAAATCTTCTCATCATTCGCATGCTCGATGTAGCGTCGGATGAGGCCAACTGGATTCGACGCCGCATTTCTGCCCCAGCGTAGGCACGCTCGAATTTTGCTGATCGACATTTGACGAAATTATTCAGCACCAAGCTTAGGAAACATCTGGCCTGCAGTTTGCTCCAGCTGTTATTCAGCGGGAGGAATAATTATGAAACCATTACGACTGACCGTTCTCGGAAGCTTGATCGGTGGCGCCTTCCTGACGTTGGCGGCTCCGTCCCATGCGGCATTTCACGCGCGAAGTGCCCGCCACAGCGCTGTACACGCCGACCGCGAGGCGCTTCATGCGGATCGACACGAGCTCCGCGCTGACGAACACCAGCTATTTCGAGATCGGCGAGACGGCGCGGGACCGGCTGAGAGGGCCGACGATCGAGCCAATATTCGACAGGATCGCCAGAACATCGCCGAGGAGCGCCACGACTTGCGCGTCGACGAGAGGATTCGATGAGATGATTTAGAGCGAGAACATCATTCATTGATTGGCAGGATCGGCAGTAGGACCCGCACGAACCGAATTCCAGGCCGGATCACTTGACTGAAACCCGGCCTGGAAACGCCTGATGCGTTCTCTAAAATACCGGCGGCACGATTCGGTCACTTTTATCCGGCGCCGCCTAATCATTTAATCCAGCGCCTACCCTCTTGGCTCCGCCTCAATTTCAGCCGATTAAAGTCTTCCAGATCCCCCATCAATTTCCACGCGGCGAGCAATCCTCGTCTGCGTGTCGTCGCGAATTCAGCCGCCGCAACAAATCTCCCACACCTGCGCGCTTTGCCGGACAAAATTACCAGAAAGCCACGACGCCTCA
>DASPXM010000288.1:0-23636 GCA_035637295.1 Verrucomicrobiia bacterium | reverse complement strand
TCGCGATAGCGTGTTAACGCGCTATCGGGCTTGCCGGCCTTTTCGTAAGCGTCACCCAAGTGTTCGATAATCGTCGGATCATCGACGGTGATCTCAACCGCACGCTCGAGCTGCTCCACGGCCTTGGGATAATCGCCCTTCTGATAGTAAACCCAGCCCAAGCTATCGATATAGAATCCATCGTTGGGTTGAATTTTGAGCGCACGCTGAATCAAGTCTTCGGCTTCCTCCAGTTGCACACCCATCTCGGCCCAGGTGTACCCGAGATAATTGAGCGCAGCGGCATTTTTCGGGTTGAGCTCGATCGCTTTCTTCATGCTGGCAATCGATTTGTCTCTATTTTTGTTCTCATCGTAGAGCGCGCCCAGTTGAAAATGTGCCTCATCGCTCTTGGGATCGAGCACAACGACCCGTTCCATAGACTGGATCGCTTTGGGATATTCCTTGGTCTTGCGATAAAGCGCGCTTAGAAACGCGTAAACTTCTTTTCGGTCGTTGCGCTTTTTCAAGGCCGGTTGCAAAACCTCGATGGCCTTTGGGATTTGCTCTTTGCGATCATAAAGATACGCGGCTTGAACGCGAGCATCGATAAATAGCTCGCTCTTCTCCGGCACGCGCTCGAAGGCTTCCAGCGCCTTATCGTCGGCCCTTAGTTCAACGTAGGTCGCGCCGAGATAATAGCGCGCGCGATCATTGTCCGGGTCGCCCGCCAAGACCAGATTGAACTCCGTTGCCGCCCGCTCAAAATCGCCCTTTTCGAAGGATATCAGCCCGATCTTGATCCGGGTCTCGCGCGGGTCGGTCTCGGCACCTTCGAGAGATTCAAACTGGCGCAAGGCTTCGTCGAGCTTGTTTTGGCCGACATAGAGCTCGCCCAGGCGTTTGCGTGCCCACACGTTCTGCGCGTTCACCTGCAGCAAACGCTGGTAGGTTTGGATCGCATCCTCGGTTTTTCCCTGGAGCTCGTAAACCAGGGCCAAATCCAGCAACACGGCTTCGGACTTGGGATTGAGCTCCAGCGCCTTGCGGTAGCTCTGCTCGGCGGCGAGGTAGAGCTTGCTGCGGGCACGCACGCGGCCAAGATAGTAGTGACCAAGGACCGAATCCGGGGAGCTCTTCAAAAGCTGTTCTAACCGTTGGGTTGCCCGCGCGTAATCTTCCATTTGCAGGTACAAGGCACCGAGATAGAGCAACGCTTCCTGATTATTCGGGTCGAGCGCAAGCACTTCATTGTACTCACTGAGTCCCTTTTGATTGTCACCCAACGACGAATACAGGCCGGCCAGAAGCAGGTGATGGTCGACGGTTTTGGGATCCAGCTTGGCCGCGGCTTCCGCCTCCTCCAAGGCTTTCTTGAGATCGCCCTTGCGCAGGTATAGCGCCGCCAAGCGAAAACGCAAAAACGCGTCGCTCGGGACGGCCTGCGCCGCGGCTTCAAATTCTTTGAGCGCCGCTTCGAAGTCGCCATCGCCGAGCAACATTTGCGCCTTTAGAAAATGACTGTAGGCTTGCGCCTCGGCGGGAATTTCGATCTTTTGGTGATTGCGAAAGGGCGGTTCCGGAATCCAGGCTAGTTCATCAAAGACTGGTTTTTGCTCGGGTACAGCGGTCGCGCACCCCGACAAAATAGCAACAAAAACCACCGTCCGAATCGAGCGCATACGCATTAATTGGATGGTTAACATAACAGCTGTAGGGGGTCAACGTAGCTTGGTGATTAGCTTCATTCGGTTGGTTAACTATGGTAGCTTTTTTTTCGAGGCCGTTTAGAAGTGTTATTTTACACCTTTCAAACGCTTGAACGCTATGGCCAAAACATCCCGCGACCGCGCTGAGAATGAAATCCTCGAATTGCGTCGAGAGATCGACAAACATAACTACCAGTATCATGTTCTCGACAATCCGCTGATCAGCGACGCCGAATACGACCGGCTATTTAGCCGGCTGGTGGACCTGGAAAAAGCCCATCCGGAACTCGCCACGCCGGACTCACCGACGCAAAAGGTCGGCGCGCCGCCCTTGGAGAAATTTTCCACCGTCCAGCACACCATGGCGATGCTGTCGCTCAACAACGCCACCGGCCCTGAAGAACTCGAGGAGTTTGAGGAAAGAATTCAACGATTTCTCAAGCACCGCGATGCTCTGGAGTACGCCGTCGAGCCTAAGATCGACGGCCTGGCAGTGGAACTCGTGTACGTGGACGGCAAATTCATCGTTGGCTCGACTCGTGGGGACGGGGTCAATGGCGAAGACATCACGCTAAATCTCAAAACCATTCGCTCGATCCCGCTAGCCTTGCGCGGCGACAGAGGCGTTATTCCGCCACGCCTTGAAGTGCGCGGCGAAGTGTTTCTGCCGCTGGACGCGTTTCAAAAAATGAATCGCGAGCGTGAAGAAGAAGGTAAACCGGTTTTTGCCAACCCGCGAAACGCTGCTGCGGGATCGTTAAAGCAGCTCGATTCGACGATCACAGCCAAACGGCCCTTGGACATCTTTTGCCACGGCACGGGTATTATCGAGGGCGTAAGCTTTTCCACCCATTGGGAGTTTCGTGACGCTCTTCAGCAGTGGGGACTGAAGCCCGTGCCACTGGGCCGCGTATGCCGGGGCCTTGCGGAAGTTTTTCGCTACCGTGACGAAATTGAAGCCCGGCGCGACGAGCTTCCCTATGAGATCGACGGGCTGGTCGTGAAAGTTAACAGCACCCAGTTCCAACAACGCCTGGGCCAGATCGCCCGCTCGCCGCGTTGGGCGATTGCCTACAAGTTTAAGCCGCGCCAGGCCACTACACGCATTCTCGACATTCAGCCCAACGTCGGCCGCACCGGCACGCTAACCCCGGTGGCGAGCTTGGTGCCGGTACCGATCGGTGGCGTGATCGTCAAAAGCGCGTCGCTGCACAATATGGACGAGATCGCCCGCAAGGATATTCGTATTGGCGACACCGTGCTCGTCGAGCGCGCCGGCGATGTCATTCCGTACGTTGTCAAAGTCATCGAGGAGAACCGCACCGGAGAGGAAAAGAAATTCGTCATGCCCGAGCGCTGTCCGGTTTGCGGCTCGGGGGTTTTTCGCGAAGAAGGTGAAGCCGCCTACCGCTGCATCGGCATTTCCTGTCCGGCAAAGCTTAAAGAGAGTCTGAAATTCTTCGGCTCGCGCGGCGCCCTGGATATTGAAGGGCTGGGTGAGAAATTGATCGACCAGCTGGTCGAGCGCGGCATGGTTCACGACGTGGCCGACCTTTACCATCTGACGAAGCCGCAGCTGGCCGGCCTAGAGCGAATGGCCGAGAAGTCGGCGCAAAACCTGCTCGATGCTTTGTCGCGAAGCAAATACTCGACGCTGCCGCGCTGCTTGACCGCGTTGGGAATTCGCCATGTCGGCGAAGCGACGGCCAAACTGCTGGCTGACCATTTCGGCGACTTGAAAAAGATCGAGCATGCATCCGAAGAGGATTTGATGGAAGTGCGGGAAATCGGTCCCGAAGTGGCCAAGACCATCGCGCACTTTTTTGCCCAAGATGCGAATCATCAAGTGATCGAAAAACTTCTTGAAGCGGGACTGCAGTTCAAAACCGAGCCGAAGAAAAGCGGCACCTTGAGCGGCGCGAGTTTCGTTCTCACTGGCGGGCTGGAGAGCATGTCGCGCCCGGAGGCGCAGAAACGAATCGAAGCGCTGGGCGGGCGGGTCACCTCGAGTGTGAGCCGCAGTACAACCTACGTCGTGGCGGGCGCCGATCCCGGCTCCAAACTAAAAAAAGCCCAGGAGCTCGGAGTTCGGGTCCTCAGTGAAGAGGAATTTTTGCAATTACTAACGCGGTAATCAATAACGATCGCGCCGCGGCGGTCGGCCGCTGCCGTAACCACCCCCGCCTCCCGGACGTGGCGAGCGCGGTGCCTGGGGGCGCGCTTCGCTGACAACGATATTCCTGCCCTCGAAGTCTGTGCCGTTCAGCGCATTGGTCGCCTTCTCGGCTTCTTGGTCGGAGCTCATTTCGACGAAGCCGAAACCCTTCGACCGGCCGCTGAACTTGTCCGTGATGATCCGCGCGCTGACCACCGAACCATGTTGCGCGAAGTGCTGCTGGAGCCTCTCCTCTGTCACATTGTAGGAAAGGTTGCCAACGTATAGCTTTGCTCCCATCTCGGCCCTCCTTGTTGGATCAACGAATGCTCAGTGTGTCGGGATCGACTTAGCCAAAGGGCAAGGCCGCAACCGGGTCTCATACGGGAACCACTCTCTCTCTCTCGGCACGCTCTTCGGTAACCAGACCCTTCCGAAAACGGCGCCAGCCTACAAAAGTCGCACCTCGCTTGTCAAATCTTTTGCTGTCTGCTTTGGACCTCAATACCGGGCTTGCGGCGTGGGCACACGTGGGCTAGATAAAATAGGAAATCAGTATGGACAGTGCTTCCGAGACGGCCCGCGTCCATTTGAAAATTGCCGGCCGAGTCCAAGGCGTTTATTTTCGCGCTTCGGCGCTCCAGGAAGCGCAAAGCCTCGGGCTCACGGGATGGGTCATGAATTGTCTCGATGGATCTGTGGAGGCCATCGCCGAAGGCGCCAGGGCGAAGCTCGAGGAATTGATCGCGTGGTGTCGCCACGGCCCGTCCGGCGCTCGCGTGAGCCATGTCGATGTCCGTTGGGAAACTCCGCAGCATGCTTTTCGCAGCTTTACGATCAAGCACTAGGCGAATGCCCTAATCAGCGTCCCGTCGAGCCTTTCATCTGTAAAGCCATTTGATAAATCTTTCGCTTCGAAAGTTGATATCGTTGACTGAGAAATTCCGAGATGGGTTTAACGCCCATTCCACCCGCTGCGAGTTGACGGATCGCCGCCTTAAGTTCTTCCTCGGCAACTTGCAAGCCCTCGGTAGAGCCACGCACAAGGATTGTAATCTCGCCCTTTACCTCCCGGTCGGCGAGCTGAACCATGATCTCCACTATCATGCCGCGCAAGAACTCTTCGTGAACTTTGCTGACCTCGCGGCCGATGACGATTTCGCGGTCGCCTAGAATCAGCTGCATATCGACCAGCGATTCTTTCAGACGGTGTGGCGCCTCGTAAAGGATGACCGTTCTGGTCTCGTTCCGAAGCGCTTGCAGCTTTGCTCGTCTTTCTTGCTTCTTGGCCGGGAGGAAGCCCTCGAAAACGAAACGATCCGTAGGCAAACCGCTGGCGCTCAAGACCGCCGCTACTGCCGACGGCCCGGGAAGTGGAATAATCCGAACGCCGGCGCGAACCGCTTCAACAACCAGCCGATAACCGGGGTCGGAGATCGCCGGAGTGCCGGCATCGGAAAGCAGTGCGATGCTCTCGCCGCGGACTAGCCGTTCAACGAGCGTCTGCGCCTTAGTCCGTTCGTTATGCTCGTGATAGCTGGTGAGCGGCGTGTGAATATCGTAGCGGCTGAGCAGAATCTGTGTGTGCCGCGTGTCCTCGGCGGCGAGTAGATTGACTTCCTTGAGAACCCGAATCGCGCGTAGCGTAATGTCTTCGAGGTTGCCGATCGGAGTCGCAACGACGTAAAGGATGCCAGCCATCGCATGAATCCGTTTCGAGGATCGAGGATGGAAGATGAAGGATCGCGCTAGCCTCGATCTCTGCCTTCCATTCTCTATCCTCTATCCTCGATCCTCAATCCTCACTTCCCCCAATCTCTCGAATAGCGAAAGTCACGGTCGATGGTTCTTTGCGAGACCTTGGCGATCACCGGCAGGCGCCGCTTGAATTGCGACATCATGATGCGCATGGCGACGTCTTCGACAAATCGTTCGGGAAAACCGGCAGCGCACAACTCCGGCTTGGTATAGCGTTGATCAACCATCAGGTAGAGCAGTTTGTCTACATCGAGGTACGTGAATCCCAGTTCTCCTTCATCAGTTTGTCCCAGCCAAAGATCTGCCGATGGCACTTTGCTGACGATCACCTCGGGCACGCCGATCGCTTCGGCCAAGGCCCAGACCTGGGTCTTATAGAGATCGCCGAGGGGATTGATCGCGGACGCCATGTCGCCGTAGAGCGTCCCATAGCCGAGCAGCAATTCTGTCTTATTGCTCGTCCCCAGAACCAGACCGTTCCAGCGCGCCGAATGATCGTACAGAATCGTCATGCGCTCGCGCGCCATCTTGTTGCCGCGACGCCGGGAATCGGCGTCCGGGAAGTGCTCAAAATAGGCATCGATTTGCGGCGAAATGTCGACCGATAGAGATTCGATGGCGCTTTTCTGTACGACCATTTCAGCGTGCGCCAGGCTATCGGAATGGGAGCTTCTGTAAGGCATCAAAATCGCCAAAACGTTTCTCGGGCCAAGGGCTTCGGCTGCGAGCATGGCGCTCAGCGCGGAATCCACGCCGCCCGATAAACCGACGATGACTCGCGTCATCCCGGTCTTCTGTACTTCGTTGCGAATAAATCCCGTCAAAATTTCACGCAGAAGAGCCGTGTTGGTGGGAATTTGACTCATCGAAGCTTTCGCCTGACGGCCGGCGGCCGGCGCTTTCTTGTCCTAGCTTTCACGACTCTTTGAACCTTTGCACCCTTGAACTTTTGAACGACTTTCGCTTCCGCCGGCCGCTCGCGAATTCTCATCAATTCATTGATCGTCAGATCGATGTCTTCATCACGCAGCAGCGGCGAAATGGTTCGTTTACGGCGGACCGATTCCAAAGGTATGTCGGCGACAATAAAATCTTCCTCATAGTACTTCGCCTTGGCGAGACGCTGGCCGAACGGATCGACGATCTCCGAGCCGCCCCAAAAGCCAACGCCGTCTTCGAAGCCACAGCGGTTGCCGTAGATCATGAACAGGCTGTAGGTCTCGGCATACGCCGCGTTGATCATCTCCCAATAACGCGCGTTGTCGTCCTGCACCTGCGCGTCAACGATGCCGCGCAACGGGCTCGCTGACGGGCACAGCACGGCGAGTGCGCCATCCAACGCCGCGACGTTGATCGTCGATGGGTGCCATAGATCTTCGCAGATCAAGAGCGCCAGGCGGCCGAATTTTGAATCAAACGCGCGAAGGCGGTCGCCGGCGGCGAAATAGCGCTGCTCGTCAAACATGCCGTAGGTCGGCAGATAAACTTTGCGGTGCACATGGCGGACTTCACCGTCTTCGAAATAGACCGCAGCGTTGAAAAACCGGTGGTCTGCGCTTTCTTCGACCAGTCCGGCAACGAAGGACAGCTCGCGGCTAAGCTGTTTGAGCTTGGTTATTTCCGCTGACTTCATCGTCAGCGCGACACTAGGAACCGTGTCACGGAGATAGTAACCGGTGAGGCTTAGCTCGGGGAAAAGCAGGAACTGGGCTCGCTCTTTGATGCCTTGGCGAATTTTTTCTTCATAAAGGGTAAGGTTGGCTTTGAGATCTCCAAGCTTCGGATTGATCTGAGCAATGGCGATGCGGATCGACACAGATTAGGCTCCGTCCTCGAATTAAGTGAAAGAAATTTTTACGAAAGTAACATAGGGGTCGGTTCACTTGCAATTTAGCTGACGCCCGCTTATTTTTGTTGTTAAAGGCTCTTGGTTAAGCAAAAAATGGACGAAAAAGTTCTTATCTTTGGGAAAGACCTCTGACCCTACACCTCGGGCGCCCGGGAGGCTTATGCCCGCCGCAAAATTCCTGTCGAGTACGTCAACGTATTGGAAGACGAGCAAGGTCTTGCACGAATGTTGCAACTTGCCAATGGTCGCCGCAATGTTCCCGTCATCGTCGAAGCCGGTAAGGTCACCATCGGCTTCGGTGGCTCCTGAGAGGTCTAGCGCGCCGGCGGTCGCCGGCGAGCCATGACGAACGGATCGCGCTTCCATCCAGCCAAATCGTCAACCAGCCCAAGCAAAGGCCGAAGGTGATCAAGCAGATTTCTCAGCGCATCGCCGACAAGATCCACGCCCTGTTTGGCGCCGGTGTAACGCTGGATTCGCTCGCACCGCTCGCCGGTGATGCGTCGAGCCGGCGCTACTATCGCGCTCACCTTAGCGGACCGGGCGCGCCCAAATCCGTCGTCGTGATGGAGCTACCCTCCGGCGCTGGGTTGCCGCTCTCCAGCGAAGAATTGGCAATTTTTAAAGAAGGCCCCAGCGAATTGCCGTTCTTGAACGTACATCGCTTTCTCAGCAACATCGGGGTGAAGGTTCCCAAGCTCTACGGCCAATGGGAACGTGAAGGCATTCTCTTGCTCGAAGACTTGGGCGACACCGCGCTATGGGATCGCGTCCAAGGACTGCCGGAGCGCGAGATCATCGCTTGGTACCGAAAGGCCATCGATGAGCTTTTGAACTTGCAGGTTCGCGGTAGCAAACAAAGAGACGAGTCTTGTATCGCCTTCCAGCAGCGTTTCGACTTCAAGCTTTACAATTGGGAGTTCGAACATTTTATCGAGTACGGCTTGGAGAAGCGTCCCGGCGCGCAAGTCGAGGCCACAGCCATCGATGAGTTGAGAAAAACCTTCGCGAAAATCGCCGAAATATTGGACCGCCAAACCACCTGCTTGAACCATCGCGATTATCATAGCTGGAATTTGATGATTCATGACGAAGCGGTGCGTGTCATCGATTTCCAAGATGCCTTGCTGGCGCCGCCGCAATACGATCTCGCGTCGCTGCTCAATGATCGCGTCACCGACAGCATCATTCAGCCGCCTCTAGAAGTCCATCTGGTTCGTTATTACATCGACCAGAAGTCCGATCTCGAAGGTCTCACAATCCAGGCAGATGAATTTTTCGAAATCTATCGCCTATCGGCGATTCAAAGGGACCTAAAGGTCGTCGGTCGCTTTTATTATCTTGACCAAGTGAAGGGAAAGTCGGGCTACATGAAATTCGTTCCGCCGACCGTGCGACGCTTGAAACGCAATCTCGCGCACGTCGCGCAAGCGAGGGATGTCCTGCCGCTGCTCGAGGAACATTTTGAGGCAATGGCATGAAGGCGATGGTGCTCGCCGCCGGCCAGGGAACGCGCTTGCGCCCGATCACCGACAACATACCCAAGGCCCTCGTACCCGTTGCCGGCCGGCCGATGATCGAGTATCCGCTGCTGTTGCTGCGCCACTACGGGATTCGCGAGATCATCATCAATTTGCATCAATTCGGCGAGCAAATCGAAAAGTATCTGGGTGACGGCAAAAAGCTTGGCGTAGAGATTACTTACTCCGACGAACCGGAATTGTTGGATACCGGCGGTGGGCTTTGCAAAGCCAAACCCTTTCTGCGCGACGGCACTTTCATCGTGATCAATACTGACGCGCTCATCGATTTGAATCTTGCTGAAGCCATCGCTTTTCATAAAAAAATGAGCGCCGCGGCAACTCTGGTCCTTCGTCCCGACGAAAATGCCGATCAATACGGCTCGATGGACGTGGACGACAGAGGAAAAATCTGTCGCTTTCTGCAAAGCAAAGCGCCGATTGGCCCGTCTGGGCCGATTCGCAAGCTGATGTTTACCGGCGTACAGATTTTGGAGCCCAAGGTTTTCGACTACATGAATGCCAGTGAAGCGCGGCAAAAATTCAGCACGACCAAGGAGACTTATCCCAAAATGCTGCTGGCAGGCGAAGCGCTTTATGGATTTTGCTTCGAAGGTTTTTGGCAGGACCTTGGCACCAGCGAGCGGATCAGAAGTGCCGAGGACAACCTGGGTCTCGGACGGGTCAGGCTACACTACGTATACTAAGACCAGAAATACCGCTTAAGATTCAAAGTCAAACCACCCGGGAGTTACGTTGAACATTGAACCTTGCACTTTGAACTGAGCAGCACGGCTGTTCTCCAGTAATTCTCTGTTTGTGCTTATCCGATTTCGCGTCAAGTTTGCCACACTTCCAGGCCTATGTTAGCTTCGGGCCTCATCGCAACTCTATGGCCGCATTAGCAATCTATTTACCGACAGTCATTTTCATTTCTCTGGTCGGTGGGTTTTTGCCGCTCCTGCGCAAACTCTCGAAGCGAGCGTTAGCCCTTTTGCTGAGCTTCAGCGCGGGTGTGTTGTTAGGCGCGGTTTTTTTCACATGCTACCGGAAATCGGCCGGGTGCTCACCGGCACGATCGGTTGGCCTATCTTGGCCGGCTTTCTGCTAATTTTTGTCATGGAGCGCTTCGTTTTCGTTCACGCCTGCGAAGAGCTCGATTGCGACTTTCATCAAATGGGGATCCCGGCCTTTCTCGGCATATCGCTTCACAGTCTGCTCGATGGCATTGCTCTCGGCGCAGGCTTGCTCCTGCCGGAACTCGGCGCCGTCGTCTTGCTCGCTGTGATTATTCACAAAATGCCCGACAGCATTTCGATCTCTTCGATTTTGCTTGCCGCCGGTTGGCCCCGGCGTCAGGTCGGTCTGCTGAGCTTACTTTTCTCACTGACCACACCCGTCGGCGCGCTTGTCTCTTATCTTTTCTTTCGCACCCTTTCTGCGGAAAATATCGCGGTTGCCATTGGCATATCGGCCGGAACGTTCCTGGCCATCGCCACCGCCGACATTCTGCCGCAAGTTCACCGCATCGAACAGCGCAACCCGATGACACTGGTATTTTTGGCCGTCGGCCTCCTTGTCGGCTGGATGGGAACTCTGCTCACGGACTGAATTACCGGACGTGATAGCTTCTATTATTCTTCAGCTGTGCGACGCACGACAATCGATTAACCCGCCCGACTAAAGGCCTCCCACCGGTTTACGTGTTGATCCACTGATCGATCTGGGTGAAGAATAGTCGTGGCAGAGAAAAAACCCGCAAGAGCCCGCAATCCACACCCGGCAAGTCCAGCTAGGAAAATAGAGCGCAAATTCCTCCCGGCGAAAACCCTACAGAGACTCGTCGGACTCATTACGTTAAGCGCCATAATCTGCCTTTTGATCCTGGCGAATTTACACTCCTTCTGGACGCCGCTGCCGTGGCTTTTCGGAATAGCCATCTGGGCATATTGCTTTTGGTCGGACAGGGTCGAAGCGTTTCCTTTGACCTCGACGTCATTTTCTTTCCCACGCTTACTACTTGTCCTGGGAGCGGCTAGCATCATACGGCTGTTTAGAATCACTGAGCTTCCTCTCGGTCCCTACCCAGACGAAATATTTACTCTCAACAATAGTCTTGGGCTCCTCCATCGACCTTTCGACCTCTTCGGACACACACCGCTAATTATGGAAGGCTGGGTGGAAACCGCCAATCTCTACCTGTATTTCAACCTGGTGATCGAAAAACTGTTCGGCGTTAGCTATTGGAGCATGAAGCTCTTTTCGGTAATACCCGGAGTGATCGCTTGTGGCGCCGTCCTTCTAATCGGCCAGCTTCTCTTCAGCCGGCGCATCGCTCTTCTAACGACGCTTCTTTTCACGTTCGCTCACTGGCCGGTTCGGCTCAGCCGATACGGCTGGGATGCCTCGTTCATGATCATGGCGTTCTCCCTGGCGATCTGGCTGCTGCTGCTCGCAATGCAGCGTGGCCGACCGCTCTACGCTTACGTCTCCGGCTTAACCGCCGGCCTATGTCTCTATAGCTATTTGGCGTCCCGTGTCTGCCTGCTATCCTTGTTATTTTTTTTGGCTGTGGAGTGCGGGATGACACGCGGCCGCTCGATCTTTAAGCATGGGATTGCCTTCGCAACCGGAGCAGCAATGGCTGCCTATCCGCTTCTCTGCTATTACCTCTTTGAGCCGCGCGCTTTCTGGGTAAGAACCGCGGAGCTAAATGTCTTCAACAGTCAAAGCCCCCTGCTAGCGATTCTGGACAACATTTGGCGACATGCTCTCATGTTTTTTGTTATCGGCGGCGCCTACGCTCGAGACAACTTTCCCGGGCTGCCGATGATGGACCCTCTGACGGGGCTACTTTTCATGGTTGGGTTGGTGATTCTATTTAGAGCCGTCAATACGCCTTCGGCCAGATTGATCGCTTGCACACTTGTGCTGAATTTTGCCACGGGCGTATTTTCGGTCAGCCAGGAAGGGGCCCCGTATGTCTACCGAACGGCAGCAGTGATGATTCCTGCGTTTCTGATCGCAGGTATTGGCGCGCAGGTCCTGATCGACCAAGGGGAATCCAAATTTGCCGAACGCGAGTTATCAAAGTACTTCGGCGCTGTAACCTGGCCCGTGTTAATGCTGATAATCGTCTTGAATCTCTACTTCTATTTTGGCCTGGAACCGCAGAACGCCGCCGCCATGCGAATCATGGCCTACGAGCCGCGCCTTATCGGTTTGGAAATAGCTCGGGATCAACTGCCGGTTATCTTGGTTGGCCGGGATATACTCGATCCTAGCAATGTTGATCCAAGACCCGGAGAAAAATACGTCAACGCGAATCCAGCGCTGATTTTGCCTCCGGCGGCGAGAAAGCTAGCCGTTATTAATTTTTCCGGCCGGTACGACACGAGTCAAACTGTATTGAGCAATTTCACCAACCCGAAAGATATTTATTTTGTCGAGCGCGCCATGGTGGCAACAAACAACTTGACGCCGCGCGGGCGGGCAAAGATTATTTTTAGAAGCTCGGACCGGCAGCTTGCGGAGTTAATTCAAAGAAACTACGCCGACGCGGCTATCAAACAGATCCGCAATATTTATCAGGAACCGCTTCTCTCTGTGGCGACTTTACATCGTGAAAACACGCCTGAATCATCTCCGGCAACCGATGCACCGACCGTCAAGTAATCAAAGACAAGCCCTGCTTTCCAGCAATGCCGTGCTATGAGCTTGCAGGCAAAGAAACCGGTCTAATATGGCAGCCAGGAAAAACCCTCGGGTGACCCCGCGCCGCCGCGATCGATCAAAACCCGCTTCCGCTCCCGATCGATCGCCAGCCGGCCAATTGCCCGTCTCTTTCAACTATCGCGCATTCATGCTCGTGCTGGCGGCGGGGGTCATCGTGCGCATTATCGTGTTCGCGTACATGGGTTTTTTCAACAACGATAATCATCTGCTGGTGATCGACTATGTCGCCCGCTACTGGATTCCCGCGCACTCCGACCAATTCAATCAAGCGTACCATCCACCGCTATATTACTTTCTCGCCGCGCCATTGCTGCGCCTGGGCGGCGTTACGGCGGTTCATGGACTATCGCTCATCTTTTCGATTGCCACATTTCTGCTGATCGCCCATTTGCTGAGCCAGCTGCCTTGGATATATGAAAAGATTCGGCCCTGGTGCCTCGCGCTGGCCGCGTTTCAACCTCAATTTGTCTTGTTTAGCTTGTTTGTTTCCAACGACACGCTGGCGATTTTTTTGGCAACCTTGATCTTCTATCAAAGCTGGCGCGTCCAGCTGTCCCCTTCGTTGGCCAATTGTTTTTCGCTTGGGATTTGCCTGGGATTGGGACTGTTAACCAAGGCCGTCTTCATGGTGTTCGTAATACCTTTAACCTTATTCATCTGGTTGATTGGCCATCGACGAACGCTGCCCCGCTCGCAGCTTCTCGCACAACTTGCTTCCTTTCTCCTGACCGCTGGCTTCCTCGGCTGCTACAAATACGTGGAAACTTTTATTCTCTTTGGCAATCCGATGGTCAGCAATCTCGATTTTTGGAATTGGACGAGCGAACAACAACCGACGTGGCTCGGAATCTCCTCATTGCTCGATTTCAATCTGCCAAAGTTGGTGCGCGAACCGGTCATCTCCGCTTCCACCGTCCATTCCTACCCGCTGATGCTCTACGGCTCCTTCTGGTATGCTTTGATCCCCGAGTCGACCTTCCGCAGCAATCTTGTATCGCCCTTTAATCGCCTCGGATCTCTGATTTATCTCGCCGCTCTCTGCCCTACCCTGTTGATGCTGGTCGGAGCGAATCGAATCGCAATGGCGGCTCTTGGAATCCGTGCTTGGGCTGAAGCCGCGCAAAGCGCCCACACTCTTAATCGGCTCGATTATGAAGGGATTCTTTTGTTGATTTTCTTGCTCAACTTTTTGTTGATCGTCGCGGTCGGCTGGACCTCTGACGTATGGAGCGTCTTTCAAGGCCGCCTGCTCTTTCCATCATTTTTTCCTCTCTTGCTGGCATTTAACGCCGGCATGGAAAGGGCCGATCACACCCGCCTGTTATCCAATCTCATACGCTCCTTGATGGCGGCGCTGATCACGCTCTTTCTGGTTTATATCATCGTCGAAGTCTGGCTCGCGATCTATGATCCGGTGAATCCTTTTCGCATGGACCATGTGCCTTTCAAAGTTGATATGCATGCTCGCTGATTAGATCGTCTCATCTGAGACCTCAATTTCCATTCGTCCGCATGGCACGGAAAAATCCAAGGCGAAAGACGGAACATCAAAGGTCAGTGGAGCATTCGCGACCCCAAGGTCGGGTGCGAATTCAGCGACTGGTCAACAAGCATGCGCTCATCTTAGTATCGAGCGTCTTTGTGCTTCATTCCTTGGGCTTGGCCTCGCTGTTTTCGCCGGTCGTTGGCTTGTTTGACAGCCAGCCAATTGTTGACCAGGATTGGGGCCTGCACTTTCATCATTTGAAATCCCTCGAAGCGTTCTGGCGCCAGGATCATTCTTTGTGGGGGTACAACCCTTTTTTCATGGCCGGTTATCCGTCGAACACGATTCAAGATCTAAGCATCAAATTCTTTGAATTTTTGTCCCTCGCTCTGTCAGCCGTCCTCCTGTCACCGGTCCAATGGTTCAAAGTCTGCGCGTTTCTGGCCATGGCGAGCATACCTTGGATCATGTACTATGCGGCGCGAAATTTTTTCTTCGACGACGATTCGCGCGACTTCACGTCAGCAACGGCGGCTTTATTAGGAACGATCTACTGGTGGAACTCATTGCCCAGAGAGATGTTTTTCTACGGCATGATCGGTTTTCCCGCAGCATCCTATCTAAGCATTTTGGGAGTCTCACTTTTCTACCGGGTTGCTAAACAGGCTCCGTCATTTGGACCCGTGCATATTGGTTTGCTCATGTTCGCAGTATCCATTCTACCGCTCCACGTTCAAAGTCTGGTCATGTTACTGCCGCCGGTCATGGCATTGCTCATCATTGAGCCGCGTTTATTGACTGTCCGTCTGCTGGCGAGTGTCATCCTAGCAGCGCTACTTTCGTTGCTTTGCAACTCTTCTTGGCTCATTCCCGCAATCGCCCACCGTGGGGACGACATATCCGAGCAAATCGTCGGTCAGCTACCGCTGTTCGCCAGCTCTGATCCGTTGACCTTCCTCAAGGATTACCTCGCATCGAAGGGATATTGGACTTTTCGTTCGTCTTATCTGGAGAAAGGATTTCGCGTCGTGCTTTTGATTCTCGGCGCGCTCGGAACCTGGAAATTGATTCGGAGTGACAAACGCCATCTCGGCATCACTCTCGCAAGCGCTTTGGCAATTCTATTCGTCATCACCTATTTCGGCGCCTTGATACCGTTTATAGGCTCGTGGCAGCCGTTGCGCTTCAAAGTCCCGTACGATCTCTTCCTCGTGATCGGCGCCTCTTACAGTGTCGGCCAATGGTTCAATAATCGCGTACCGGCGCCCTCGCGGATTGTTCCGGTGCTGCTGAGCGGCGCTCTCCTCGCGTTCGTGATCAATCTTTTTCAAACTGAATCGACCGGCAAGTTGCAACTGCGTTCTCGGATCAATCCGGGGCTGAACCGAATCGCTCAGTGGATCGAGCGCGATGCGTCACTCGCCGGAAGAGTGTTGTTTGAAGAGTCCGGCGACGAAACCGGTTTCGTCTATGACGGAGTCTATCTTTCGTCGTTGCTGCCGTATCTGACCGGCCGTCAGCTCATCGGTGGACCGATTAATCTTTACAACGATCGTCACCATTTTGCCGAGTTTCACTCGGGTAGATTGTTCAAAAAGGACGTTCAAACTCTCTCCGACGAGGAGCTGCGAAATTACTTGCGCCTTTACAACATCGGCGCGGTCGTGGCATTTCACCCGGCATCGATCCAACGTTTGCGGTCGATACCGGGCTTAGTGACGATCGAACAGCGGATCGGGCCGATACACCTGATGAAGGTTAACCAGCCATTGACGTGGTTTTTCGCAGGCGAAGGCAAGGTGAAGGCGGACTTCAATCGATTGGAGCTTTTCGACCTCAAGGGCAACGAGGCAATATTAAAATTTCATTGGGTCGAGGGTCTAACGGCCACACCGCCAACAAGAATAGAACCGGTGACAATAGCGGACGATCCGATTCCGTTTATCAAGCTAGTCAATCCGCCGTCCGACGTGACTCTGCGAGTCGCATCGTCATTATTCGAATCGCTCCACTAAAAAAGACTTGGTCATCTTCCGTCGGCGCCCGCCTGGCTCTGCTTCATGAGCCGAAGAGCTTCTTGATAATGTTGCATCGCTTCGTCTTTCTTGCCTTGTAACACCAGCAACTGCGCAAGACCCTGGTGCGCAGGAACGAAGTCGGGTTGAATGCGTAGTGCTTGATAAAAAGATTCCGCAGCATCGGCGAAACGATTCTGCGCAGCGTAGACACTGCCTAGATAGTAACTCCCCTCGGGAGCATCCGGCTTTAACTGCGCAGCTCGTTGAAGAGGTCCAATCGCTTCATCGAGCCGACCCTGCTTCGCCAAAGCGACGCCGAGATTTAGGTGCGCTCGGCTGATCGATGGATTGAGATCGATGGCCTTGCGGAAATACCGAATGCCGGTCTCGATGTCGCCGCGCTCGGCAATGAGCTGTCCAAAATTACTGTGTACGTCGGCGTAATTGGGATAGAGCCGGATTGCCGCTTCAAAATATTTCTTAGCCAAATCGAATTGGCCTTGCCCGGCGTAAAGATTTCCCAGGTTGTAGTACGCTACACCGAGATCGGGCTTCAGCTCTATCGCCTTGAGAGCCGCATTTATCGCCTCATTGACTCTGCCTTGCTTGTAATAAGCATTGGAAAGGTTGTTGTACCCCGCCGAGCCCGGACCGCTGATGCCGTAGATTGGCCAATCAACTATCAGCGTACTCATCAGCAAGACGGCAAAGACGCCAAGCAATGATCGCCACGCTCGGTTGCGGTAGAGAGTCGGCAATTCCGCCAGCGCCGCGCCGGCAAAGAGCACGAGCAGCGGCACCAGCGGGAATCGATAGCGCGCGAATACGTAAAACACCGCCACGCTCAGGGCAAAGGAAATGATCATGGCGTAAAGCAACCATAAACGCCGCCACTGGTTACGGGTGAGCCACGCGCCCGCGGTTGCTAGAGGAGCCAACACGCCAAAATGATTGATCCAGCTCAGAAACGTAAGCAACCACGACCATTGGCGGTAGATATAAAAATCGTCAGAGTCTTCGACCTCGCGCGCGTTCCACACCATCAGCCATTTTTTTACTAGAAGTTGAAACCACTTCGTCGGCTCAGTGCGAATGTAGTCCCACGATTTTTTCAACCAGTAATTGGAAACTTCGCCTGAGCTCAGACGCCGTCCGAACGCCCGCTCCGCTAAACGAGCGGCGTCATTGCCTTCCAGCTGGGGCTCGCCGATTATTCTGTGCACCGATCCATAGCTGCCGTCGGCTTCGGGATTATTGCCGATAAAAAAATTCGGCCCGAACTGTGAAGTCGTTAATTTGAATTCGCCGCCGACGGTAAGATTACGCAAACCTACCGGCAATAAAACCAGTAGTAAGCCCGCGAAAAAACAAACGAGCCAACGAGTACGAATCAGAAATGGCTGCGCGGAAAGCCCAAGCGCGATCCAAAGTGCCACCACCGGTACCAAGATGAGCGCATTCTCACGGCAAAGGCCGAGAAGCCCAAGGACGGCACCGGCCCCCAACCACTTCGCCCAATGTCGAGTGCCGGTCAGTCCCAGCAGAAGATAGAGCAGGACGGTCAAAAGTAGCAGATCGAGAATGCTCTTTTCGACGAGACCGTCAAAAAAAACCGCCGGCGCATAACAAGCGAGGATGAGACCGGCGGCGATCCCGGCGTTGCGTGAAAACAATTTCTCACCAACTAGATAAATCACAGCGCAGGAAACGGAGCCTAGAATGATCTGCACGAAACGAATGAGCCACAGGTTATGCCCGAAAAAAATCTGCAAGACGCCGAGAAAGTACGGATAAAGCGGCGCCTGATAAAACACGCCCTGCCCCAACCAATCGCCCGCGGCGATCCGCTGCGCCCACTCATCATAGGTCCGGCCATCGCCCGCAAGATGATCAAAGAGCGGAATGGACTGAATTTGAAAAAGATAAATTAGGCGCAATAAAAAGGCGACAGCCAAAATGACTAGGAACCAAACCGTATCATGCGACAGCTTTGATTCACCATATCGAGTTGATTCTAAACGTCGTCGCCGGGCCCGCAAGCGGTTGGTAGCGTGACTATCCCTCGTTTTCATTTTAGACTATGCGCGAAAAATTGACTCAGACATCGCCAGCACCCTAAGCTTTCATCCCGTGCAGGAATTGGTCGTGAAATCTTTTTGATGTTTTGGGAATTCTCTCGGCTTCGTTGTATCCGGCAATGATAATAGATAGATCGCGATCCGGCTGCGTCATCGACAAGTGTAGGGAACATAAAAATAAGGATGCCGCTGTGCCGCGTCCAGGCATTTCGAAATGCCGGTCAAAGGAACCAATGCAACAGCCTCAAGACACCCTGCTCCACTGCAGACTTATGGCGGCTCGTGGTCTCTTTGGCGGCGAGGACAGCGCGGCGATGGCTAAGATACCATTCATAGCTCTCTACAAACATTTCGTTGTTCGAGTAGCGCGGCGCCCATCCCAGCCGAGTGCGCGCCTTGGAGATGTCGAAGTAGATGGATCGACCGTACATCGAAGCGTGGTACGAACCTAAAGGCGAGATTCCTAGGCCTGCGGAGAGATTCATTGCTGCCACGACGGGCCACATCGGTAGGGACTTTATCCTCGATCCGGTGCCGGCACGGCGGCAGAGATGTTCCAGCACTTCTCGCATCGTCCCAAAACGGTCCGTGCCACAGTTGAAATCGTCCGCGCCCTTCAGGGTGCTCGCTCGAATACAGACTTCCGCAAAGTCATCCGCATGCACAAACTGATAGATGTTTTGACCGTCGTTGAGCACCGGAATATTCTTGCCCTCGTAAATCCATTCGAAGAGGATTTGGAAGATTCCCAGTCGGCCGTGACCCATAATGGTACAAGGCCGGACAATCGAGACATCCAGACCCTTCAATGCATATTCTCGGCACAGGGCTTCTCCGGCGAGCTTCGCTCTACCATACTCCTCAACAGGGGTTGGTGTGGTTCCCTCCGCCACCGGATTTGAATTAGGGATGCCGTAAACTGCGCTCGAAGAGGTGTAGACCACCTTCTTCACTGCGCGTCGCAGGCATGACTCCAGCAGATTCTTCGTCCCGGCGCGGTTGACGCTCCAGAACAAGTGTTTGTTTTTGGCCATGGCCACTTGCGCTGCGTTGTGAAAGACGAGATCGATTCCCTCACAGGCTGCCAGCACAGCATCAGCGTCGCGTATATCGGCTTGCACCACCTGGGTGTCTGGATAAGTCTCGGCGGGTAGATTGACGTCTAAGATGCGGACCAAATGTCGGCGCTCCAAGAGCTTTCGAGTAAGCAGCTCGCCAAAATAACCCGCTCCTCCCGTAACTAGAGATTTGATCATTTTTCGCCGCTTAGATGAGCCGGACCTTGCAATAACGGAAGCTTCGAACAACGGGCGGCTCATCGCTGTGGCGAGCAAAACAGGCCGGCAACACAGGCCATTTTGCGCGTTGTTCCAGGACGATGAATCGCTGGGTATGACCGGGGAATAGGACAATGATCATAATGGCGATGTTGTCGTCACAGACGCCGTAAATATTTTTCGAGAGCTGGAATAGCCTTGCGTCACGGTCCGAACGCTCTGAAATCAAAGGTGGCAGCCAGTAGCACCATGAGGGCCAGCAACGCCGCGCCATAAGTCGAAGGTTCCCTCGCAGAGTACTCGATCGGGTCTTCCGTCAGTTCACCTCTCCTGCAGATGACCCAGAGACGGGTGATATAGTACAAGAGGATGGGCTGTAAACCCCAGAGGAAAGCCGGACGGCGATAGAGCAATTGCACGCTGTCGCTGTTGATGTAGAGCGCCAGCACGAGGGAGGCAAGGAATCCGCTACATATGCCGGCAATGGAGACGGCCTCCAGGTCGGTTGTCACATACCCACGTCCCGGCACAACTTGTCGGCCATCCTTCCGGTGCTGAACTAAATCGGCGGCCCGCTTTGAGAAAGCCAAGCTGAGGAAAAGAAAAAATGCAAAGGACAGCAACCACAGGGAAAGAACAATTCCCGTGGCGAGGCTGCCGGCGACGACGCGCAGGGTGTAGAGAAGAGCCAGAGTCAGCACGTCCACCACAAGGAGACGCTTTAGATAGAGCGAATACAACGAAGTCAGTATGAAGTAGGAAATCAACGTAGTCACGAAAGGATAGGAAATGAATCCTGCTATCATTGCGCTAGCCGAAAGACTGGCAAGTGCGAGTAAGGTCCCGAAGCCGATGGACAACCGGCCTGACGCAAAAGGCCGCTGCCTCTTGGTGCCGTGGCGACGGTCCTCTTCTAGATCCAGTAGATCGTTCAGGATGTAGGCGGCGGAGGCACAAAAGCCGAATGAGAAAAATGCCAGCGTAGTGGTGCCGACGATGGACCGATCGAAAATCGTGTGGGAGGTGATCGCTGGAACAAAGAGCAGAAGATTCTTTACCCATTGATAACAACGCATCGCGCGAAGGGAATCACGAAAACCGGTAGGTGATGGCTGAAACACGCGGACCACATTCGCGACACGGCGCGCTGAACGTTCCACTCCTTTAGGCGCGTTCACCAGAACGGCGTAGCGGCAGCCCTGCCAAATCGCCAGATCCGAACTTGAATTGCCGACATAGTCAAATTTCTCCCCACATACTTCCCCGACGGTCTTCAGTTTGTCTCGCCCTTTCAGGTTTCGCTGTCCGTCGCTTCCCAGCACGATATCGAAGAGACTGAGCGGTTCCACGACGGAGCACGCTAAATGATAATCGGAAGCTGTGGCAAGAACGAGACGTCTGCCGTGCGCCTTCTCATCTCGCAGCCATGCCAACAACTCTTCATGAAGAGGTAAGAGTGAGGCGTCCATCTGGATCTGCTGGAAGATTCTGTGCTTGAGATAGGCGCGGCCATTCAGCAGCCAGAACGGGATCAACAAGACAAGCCACGGTTTCTGCTTGATAAGTCGTAAAGTGGATTCAAGCACGAGATCGGTGCGAAGCAGCGTGCCATCCAGATCTACGACCAAAGGAACCGACTCTGAGCTAGAATCAGCGCATTTGCTCCGGTCTTCGACATCCCAATTTTCTGTCATTTATAAGAACTCGACTGCCCGACCAACCGCTGGCCCAAACCGCTTTTCGGTTTTGGGCAACGACGTACGCGGAGACACTCCGATTTTCGCCTGTAACCGACCATGTACAATACCGCCGCCGCAATCTCTTTCCGGCGTCTTTAGGCGGTTAGTTTGCTGCTGGCAATCTTGGAAGTACCAATATCTTGCAGCACGGGCAAGTCGGGACCGGCGTTTCAAGCAGCACTGTTTCGCGTGGAATCAGCAAATCGCAAATCGGGCAGAGGAAAACCAGTCTAAAGAAACAGGTAGCCAATCACCATTGAGGTTGCAAGGGTGCCAGACTGAGCAGCGAGATTTTTGACAAGTCATGATCTGTCTCAGGGAGTCTCTGGCTGGCGACGAACCTTACAGCCATGATAAGTTCAGGATCTCCTCGCTCAAACCATAAAGTGTGGCAGGGTTTAAAGGTCATAACAGCGCAACGGTAGGAAATTTACAGTGAGCGCGAAGTCGAGACAAAAGAAAAAGTCAGAACCACGCAGAGAAGCAGCAAGTGCGCCGGGCCTTTCCCAACCCAGTTGGATCCACCTTCGGCTTGCCTCTTTCCTCATCCCAGCTTTCATCGGGCTTATGACCTTTGTCGTTTTTCTCCCGACGTTCCAAAATGGGTTTGTCAATTGGGATGATGGGGAATTTCTCCTCGAAAATCCTCACTACAGAGGTCTAGGTTGGGAGCAGCTTCGCTGGATGTTTACCACCTGCTATCTCGGTTCTTGCATGCCCTTGAACTACGTCACGTACGGCTTGGATTATGTCATCTGGGGAATGAACCCAGTCGGATATCATCTAACCAGTTCACTTTTTCATGCCGCCAACGCAGTGCTGTTTTATTTTCTCAGCCTGCGATTGTTGCGGGTTACCACGCTATCTTTAGCGAACTCGTCGCAACTGCCAATCCGACTGGCAGCCGGCCTTTCTTCGCTGCTATTTTCGTTACACCCGCTGCGAGTTGAAGTTGTCGCCTGGACATTGGGTCGGGAGATAGCCGTTGCTGGCTTTTTTTTCTTTCTAACTTTGATTTGTTACCTGCGGTCCGCGGAGAACGAATCGACTGGTTCGTCTCCGTGGGGATGGATGGGTGCGGCCTGGATTCTTTACGCGCTGTCTCTTCTGGGCAAGGAGGCCGCGCTGACTCTCCCTTTCGCGCTTTTGGTCTTGGACGTCTATCCCTTGAGAAGACTCGGAAGCGGTCCGGGGAAATGGTTCGGAGCAGAGGTCCGCCGAGTATGGTGGGACAAGTTACCTTTTCTCCTGGTGGCCCTGGCTGCCGGGGTGAAGGCAGTATTGGCAAAGGAGCAATCGGGAACGATATATTCAGTGGCAAGCTATGGGTTACTGCCGAGAATTGCTCAGGTCCTATACAGTTTGGCGTTTTACCCATGGAAAACACTCATCCCGATTCACTTATCTCCGCTGTACCCGTTGCATCCTTTTACCGGATTGTGGAATTCCACGTTACTATTGACCGGTGTCCTATTCCTTTCGCTTAGTGGAGGATTTTTTGTTGCCAGGCGCCGTTGGCCTGCCGGTCTGGCGGCCTGGTGCTTCTACGTGCTGTTACTGATCCCGGTCAGCGGCGTTGTTGCCTTCGGTCCCTATATCGTCGCCGATCGCTTCAGCTATTTGCCGTGCCTGGGCTGGGCGGTGTTGGCTGGAGCGGGTCTATCTTATTGCTGGCACGCAAGGGGTAACGGCCGTATCGGTGCGCGAACGTTGGTTTTCTCACATTCGTTTGCTGGGCTGCTCTTAATCGTTCTGGGTGCTTTGACGTGGGCTCAGACCCAGGTCTGGCATGACTCTGAGAAACTATGGCGACATGCGCTGGCAGTCGATGAAAAATCAAGTTTTGCTCATAACAATTTGGGGCTAGTTCTCGCTGAACGGGGCGAGTTGCGAGGCGCGATCAATGAATTTCGACGAGCCGTGCAAATTGATCCTGTATTCGTAGAGGCCCACACCAATCTGGGAAATTTTCTCGCGGCGCAGGGTGCGCGCCAGGAGGCGATCGCTCACCTGCACCAAGCCCTGGAAGTTGATCCTAGATATGCTAGCGCTCACAACACCTTAGGCAACGTTCTGGCTGATAGCGGCGAATTGGACGCTGCGGTGGAGCATTTTCGCAAAGCGCTGCAAACGAAACCAGAGTTAGCCATGACACACTACAATCTAGGACGAGCACTTGCCAAGCGAGGAGATAAGGCAGAGGCAATGGTTCACTACCGCCGCGCCTTAGAGATCGACCCTAGAGATGCTGATGTCTACAACAATTTGGGACTTTTGCTTCTAAGTCAGGGCAGCTTGGACCAAGCGACGGTGCGATTTCGCCAAGCCTTACG
>DASPXM010000287.1:0-5159 GCA_035637295.1 Verrucomicrobiia bacterium | reverse complement strand
GCCGTGATAAGTGGCCTGGCCGCCGCGATTGATGACGAAAAGAGGATGCGGCAAATGCGCGCCGCCCAGTTCGCCACGGCGAATCCGTCCTTTGGCGGACAAGCTCGATTGATCCGGAGTCCGCCCAATCGTGTAAACGGGTTCGTGCTCGAGTAAAAGCAATTGATCTTCTACTGAAGAGTCGTCACGCTTCTTCAACACAATTTCTTGCTGCAACGCGAGTGCGCGTGCGAACTCCATCCGGCCGAGCCAGCACACGCGAAGATCAACAGTCGCCGCATTCATATACGCGTTGCTCCCGGGACGCCTAAGCTGGCAACTTCCTGCGAGCGCAGGTGCGTCAGCCCGATGGCGAGTGCATCGGCGGCATCGGCGTCTGGCGTTTCTGTTAAACCGAGAAGCGCGCGCACCATGAACGCTACCTGATCTTTTCCGGCCGCGCCGCGCCCAACGGCGGATTGTTTGATTCGCCTCGGTGAATATTCAAAAACTGGCAATCCGTTTTCTGCGGCCGCCAGGATGGCAGCGCCTCGCGCGGCTCCAAGGAGAATCGCGGTCTTATGGCTTTGCACGTAAATGACCGATTCGAGCGCACAACAGTCCGGTTCGTGTTCCCGAATGAGTTCTACCAATCGATCACGGATCGCAACCAGACAAGACGAGGAACGCAGCGAGCTGGCGTTGTGGATCGTCCCGAAATAGACCGAGCGCGGTTTGCCATTGTTCGCATCGACAATCGCGACACCGGTGTTGCGCAGAGAAGCGTCAACGGCGAGCACGCGCATTATCGGTAAGCTTAAAATCGCCCGGCCTCGGTTCAACATGGAATCGACAAATTCTCAAACAACCGTTTTACTCGCGGCAAAATGTCGAACGCCTTGCATAAACGGACGGCGAACAAAGAGTTGATCCGCTCCCTTACGATCATCGTGATCATGACCGTTGTTCTTTTCACCGCACCTTCATCATTCGCTACGACGAAAGGCTTGAGTCAAATCGTGACGCCGGATTTGCAAGGAGAAGGGGATCTTTCTTTAAGCTTGCAAATTCAAGACAAGCGGATTGCTAACCCGTATGAATTGCAAGCCGAGATGGGCTTGACGAAATGGGCTGAGGTAGCGGTATTTCGCGGATTCCAACCTGACGATTGGATCTTCGGGACAGAGATCGGATTATTAACGAAAGAGCCTTTTCTTCTTTCGGCTGGGTTCGTCAATTGGTCGCCCCATTTGAATGTAGATCCTCAGCCTTTTATCGAAGCCGGTTACTACACTGAGCATCACAAGATCATCGTTGGAGCCATTCATGCCGGATACAAAAACGAAGCAATCCTCGGCTACGCCTATGACTTCAATGAGAGATGGCGAGTACAGTTCGATTGGCAGAGCGGTTCTGAAAACTCGTCGACGATCGGTTTCACCTGCAATGTCACACGGGATTTCCAGTTCAATCCAGCGCTCTATTTCAGTAACGATGATCTGAGCCGCGTGATGGGTTATATTGTGTTCACCTACACGTTTCACTTGTGGGGTGACAAAAAATGACAAGAACGCGTCTTCTCACAAAATGCACTGAAGAGGTTTCCGCGTAAGATGACGGGGGTGCGGGAATACCCGAAATCTAAACGAAGTCGCATCAGCGCCGGTTTGGTCATGTTCCGGCGCAGGAAAAACGAACTGGAAGTTCTGCTGGCGCATCCCGGCGGTCCCTTCCACGTCCACAAAGACGACGGCGCATGGACAATCCCAAAGGGTGAAGCGGCTCCGGGAGAAGATCTCCTGACGCGCGCTCAGATTGAATTTGAGGAAGAGGTCGGTTTCCGCCCCGAAAGCGTTCTGGATTGGATTGCGCTTGGGTGGATCAAACAAAAAGGGGGCAAGATTGTGCATGCCTGGGCATTCGAAGGCGATTTGCCGGAATCATTCGAGCCGAAATCAAATTTGTTCGAAATGGAATGGCCGCCGCGTTCTGGAAAGCGCAAGATGTTTCCAGAGGTCGATCAGGCCCGCTTTTTTTCTGAAGTAGTCGCGAGAAGTAAAATCAAACCGACACAGGTGCCTTTTCTTGACCGTTTACGCGACGCCATCAAAAGCTGATCAGTCCCGGCGACACCGATCCGCTGCAGCTGCAGGGGACGATGTTATGGTTATGAGCTCTCGGCTTGGCACGGAACAGTCAATCGGCTCCCCTTCCTGGATGAAACAGGTCTCCAGAATTTGGGACACTGAGAATATTAAGATTGCCAGACGCGTGATTGTCTCTGTGGTCGGAGCAACGGTCTTGCTAATAGGCGTAGCCTTACTGGTTTTGCCTGGCCCGGCGTTCATCGTTATTCCGATCGGCCTGGCTATTCTTGCTACCGAGTACGCGTGGGCGCGGCGTTGGCTAAAAAAAGTTCGTCGAATGGCGAGCAATGTTGTTTCCAGCCGGGAACGTCCGATTCCCAAAGATTCTGCCGTTTAGCTTTTACGCCGGCTGACGCCAAGGTTAATCAAGACTTGCTTGTGGGCGTTGCGACCCGTAAACCCTGTCCCAATGACAATTCACGACAGCGTGATCCGCCTCTCCTTCGGCGAGGGAGAAGAATGAGGTGAGGGTTGTGCAGGGCGAGGACGATTCCGTCATCGAACCGCTCGCCGAGGCGAGTTCCGCGCCAACGGGTTCTACGGGACCTGCGGATGAAATTTTCCTCGAGGGACCGCGCTCACGTTTAGCCGAATTTTTCACTCTCCTGCGAGTGATGCGCGATTTCCTGCGCGGATTTCGCACGCTTCATTTCGTCGGCCCATGCGTGACTGTCTTCGGCTCGGCGCGGATTAGGCCAAACGATCCGCACTACGAGCTGGCGCGAAAAATGGGCGCCGCAATTGCACGGCTTGGCTTCACTGTCATAACTGGCGGCGGCCCCGGCATCATGGAAGCGGCAAACCGCGGCGCCAAACAGGCCGGCGGCCGCTCAGTCGGATGCACCATCGAACTGCCCTCCGAGCAGCCGACAAATGTTTATCTCGATCGCTGCGTGCGGATGCATTATTTCTTCGCCCGCAAGACGCTGCTGATTAAGTACTCCTACGCGTTTGTCGTTATGCCCGGCGGCGCAGGCACACTCGACGAGTTGTTCGAAGCGCTCACCCTGATCCAAACCGGGAAGATCAAAAACTTCCCGATTGTGATCATGGGAACCGATTATTGGAAAGAGCTGCTCTACTTCATCGACAAAATGGCGCAACGCGGAATGATCGCCGCTGGAGACCTAAGCCTGATCTACGCTACTGATTCGGTAGATTAAGCTGTCGCGCATATTCGAAGCAAGGCCAT
Organism: Verrucomicrobiia bacterium; assembly: GCA_035637295.1. Classification (GTDB taxonomy): domain Bacteria; phylum Desulfobacterota; class Binatia; order UBA9968; family UBA9968; genus DP-20. The sequence goes on along the minus strand of DASPXM010000287.1, from coordinate 1,841 downwards.
CGAACCGTTCGGACTTAAGCGGGTCGCGCGCCCGCGGCGCCCTGTTCCTTTGCTCGGTGAGCGCGGCCTGTCAGGGTGACTGTGGGCTAGATGCGCAGCCATATAAACGGGAGCGCGTGATTGAGGTCAAACCCTATCTTGTGACAGCGGCGAGGACTAGAAACACGCAACCGACAACTCCGAAAAGCAGACTCACAACCCAGAAGTGACGTTTCCTTGTAAGCGCGGAAATTGCCGCGATGGCAATCGCGATTTGAAACATGGTTACAGCGCGCGCGAACACTTCGTGCTTGTGAAAGTTTAATTTCGCGTCGGCTTCCTTGTGCTCGGCGTCTGATTTGATTTGTTCCTGCTCTTTCTCGTAACGATCGCGTTTTGATTCGTCTGATTCGTTAGGCGTGCCGGCGTGCGACATTTTTGCTTCAAGGAGCGAAGCCTTGATGCTTTTTGCCTGGTAATAGCTCCATTGATCGGACGCTTCGATTTGGTTCATCATCGCTTCGTTTGCGTATTGCCCGGATAGCAATCCCGCAATCGCGGCCAGCACCGCAAGGATAGCCGTGCTCAGCGCCACCCATGAAATCCACGCCGCGCCGCTGTGTTCCGCGCTCTCCTTTACGTGTTCGTGCAAATGCTCAAGAGGAACTTCTGCTTCTTCCATGCGGAATGTTAGGATTGACGGTTATTGATTCAAGCCAGCATCGACAAGTGGCAGGACAGCAGCTTAATTCAGCAGCGAAATTCCGATGAGCAAGACCGCAACTGCACCAGTGATCTGTGAAATTTGCAAAAAGGCGAAATCGCCCCACGGCGGAATGGTGGCGGAGCTGATTCGGCCATCGCTCCTCGAGTTCATCAAGAAGGCAACACCCGGCTTGGACAGCAATGGCTTCATCTGCTTCGACGACCTCGGCGAATTCCGAAAGAATTACGTGAAAGAAGTTTTGCAGGATGAGATTGGCGAACTTTCAGTGCTGGACCAGGAAGTCATTGAAAGCCTGGAACAGCACGAGATTCTCTCCAGCGACATCGAGAAGCAATTCGAAAAGAAACTCACCTTCGGCGAGCGCCTCTCCGACCGGATTGCCGAGTTCGGCGGGAGTTGGAAGTTCCTCATTACATTTGGCGCTGTTATCTTCGTGTGGATCGCTGCGAACGCCGTGTTGCTCGCTACCAGAGCGTTCGATCCTTATCCGTTCATCCTTCTCAATTTGATCCTGTCCTGTCTCGCCGCTGTCCAGGCGCCGGTCATCATGATGAGCCAAAACCGCGCCGAGGCGCGAGATCGTTTGCGCGCGGAAAACGATTACAAAGTCAATTTAAAAGCCGAGCTTGAGATCCGCCATTTGCACGAAAAAATCGACCATCTATTGCGGAAGCAATACAACCGTTTGTTCGAGATTCAGCAGATCCAGATCGAGCTCCTGGAAGAACTCGGACGGAAACGGAAAAGCTGAACGTTGATTTCAACGAACTTCTGCACGCAATCCTGTAAATACGCAGCGCTGTAGCTGTGGCAGAGTCTGCCCGCCACGGTTGGTGTTGCCGTGCAGCCAAGGGACGCAACAGGCGGCTCAGCGAGGCGCTGCAACACGCGTTCCGATGAACAATGTCTCAAAAATGTCGGTTGCAATTGAGTTGAAACCAAATACGCACTGCGCTGTGAAAAAAACTGCAAAGACGACTCTCGGCAGCAGCGAGACCAAGGTCGCTGTAATCGGCGGTTCCGGTTACGTTGGCGAAGAGCTTGTGCGGCTGCTTTTACGACATCCGTGTGCGGACCTTGTCGCCGTCACGTCGCGACAATTCGCAGGAAAGAGGTTGGCCCAGATTTTTCCGCG
>DASPXM010000286.1:0-7625 GCA_035637295.1 Verrucomicrobiia bacterium | reverse complement strand
AAGGCTTTTCTTTTATAGTCTCTTAAGTCATGACACAAGAAAAAGCTGCGCCATTCTTTACCGCCGACCAGCAGCCGCGATGGCGGAACAATCAACCGGGAATCTGGTCGTTGAACGGCGCGGATCTCGATTCGCTTCCGACGTTGTCCATCCTGACGACGCTATGGGACCAGCCGCGATGGCTGGAAGCCTATCATTTGTATGATCAGCGGGGGTCCGAGCTCTTCGAGCAGATTTGTGACTTACCCGAGTACTATCTTACCCGGACGGAGAACGCGATCCTGGAAACCTACGCCAGCGAAATCATTGCCAATGCGCCGGTTCGCTGCGTTGCCGAGCTCGGCGCCGGATACAGTAAGAAAACGGTTCATCTATTGACGGAACAGATGCGCCAACGCGGAGGCGGCATCTTTGCGCCTATCGACGTGAGCCTCGCCGGTCTGATGGCTTCCCGTGACGCTGTTCGGGTTGGATTCCCGGAAATAGAATTTCACGGTTTGCACGCGCGCTACGAGAATGGTTTTACGGCGATTGACAAAGATCTGCCGACCTTATTCGTCTTTCTCGGCAGCACCATCGGCAACTTCAATCACACCGACTTTCCGCGTTTCTTTCGCGCCTTATCAGCGGCCATGGGCCCTCATGATTTTCTTTTGCTCGGCGCCGACCGAGTCAAGTCAGTAAAGATCCTGGAAGACGCTTACAACGACAGCCGCGGCGTGACCGCGGAATTTATCCTGAACGTGTTCGGCAACATCAACCGGCTGCTCCAGAGCAACTTTGACCGCGGCAAAATGCGCTATCACTCGTGGTTCAATCCTGAATGGCAGCAAATCGAGATGTACGCCATCGCCACCGAGCGGCAAGAGATTCGTTTCCCGACCGTAGACGCCTCTTTTCAGTGGCAAAGAAATGAAAAAATCCTGGTGGAGATCAGCCGTAAATTCGATCCCATCCGCCTGCAAGAGCAGTTGCGATTTTTCAACCTATTACCAGTCAAACACTTCACCGATCCGAACCAGTGGTTTTCCGTCCTGCTTTTTAAAAAAGCGGTCTAAGTCCTTCGGATGCTTCCCGCCGGCGCGGCGTGAGGTAAATCCTGAAGCGCAACCGGGCCACGTAATTGGTGCAGTGAAGCAGTAAAGTAGTCGCCGTGAAAGCGACCGGATTCTGCGTCAAATGCGTTGGGCAAATGGATCCACGGAATGGCCGGGTTCACGTGATGTATCCCGTGCAAATTGAAATTGAGCAACAGTTTCGCGATTGGCCGTGTGAGCCGAAGATTTTTTGCATAGAAGATATCGCTCACAGGCGTTTCGTAGTGATAGACGTTATCGAGAAAAGAAATGAGAAATCCGCGCGCCAGCAACGTCGCCAGAAGCAGCGGCCAGTTCTCGCCGTAACACGCGAACGAAAGCGTGAGCCACGAAACGGTTAGCACGCCATCGAAGCGAATCTCGCGTAGCGCCTCATCGCCTAACCAGTTCTGCATCAAGATCGCGCTGACGCTTTCCGGCCGCAGCAGCTTGTCTTTGAATCGTCTGATCCAACCCTTCGGCAAAAAGAACAACAGCGGGCTAATCACTTCCACCAGGTACAATCCGTACAAGATTTGAAAGTAGTATCCCGGAGCGGCGGATGCTTTCGAGTTTCGGTTGCGATCATAATATTCGGTTCCCTCGACCGGCAGCCGATTCAATTTATGATGGAGGAGATGGCTTAACCGCAAGATGCGAAACGGCGAGCCGAACAGAATTCCAAGAAAGCGACCGAAGCCAGCGTTGACCCGGCGGTTGGGATGAAATAGATCGTGAATCGCTTCGTGGATCAGGCTCCAAAACGGGTTGGTCAGGAGCGCCAACGGCAGCAGCGTCCAGGCCCAGCCCGGCGCCGCCGGTAAGAGCCACACGGGCAGGATAAAAAATTGATATAGGTTAAGCGCGATATACAAACACGCCAGGGTGAAATTAACCGCGGTGGGAATGCCCCCACCGCGATGCACCGAAGTGATCGATTCCTGTCGCGCGGTCAAAACTGAATCCTCAGACTTTGATTTAACGGTGACAAACTCAACAGCACCACGAGTCCGAAGCCGGCGATGACGACTCCCGACACCCGATGCACCCACCCGAGGAACCTAAGATCGAACTTTTCCCGAAAGGTTGTCAAACCGATAAATATCGCGAGCCACCACAGCGCCGACCCGATAAAGACTCCAAGCGTGAGCACCCCCGCGGCGAAATAGTGGCCGTGCAAGCTCGGCACATGCCAACCTGCATAGATCGCCACAAAAGAAAGAATCGTCACCGGGTTGGAAAAAGTCAGAAAGAAAGTCGTCACGTAAGCACCCAACAATCCGTTGATCGTGCTGACGGGAAGCTTTTCGGCCGGCTTGGTCTGATAAATTCGGTAACCCAAAATACAAAGGAAGATACCGCCGACCAGGCGCAGCAGGATTTGATGCTCGAGAAAGAATCCTGAAACCAACGAGATGCCAAGGGCGGCAATGCCGGCGGCTAGGGCATCGGCTGTCGCCACCCCCAACCCGGAAAAAAGTCCGCAGACCGGCCCCATCATCAAAGCTCGGTTGATGCACAGCAGTCCGAGCGGACCCACCGGAACGGCGACCACCAAACCCATCAGCATGCCTTCGATCAAATGATAAATCGGCATTCGCGGTATCGATAAACGAAAGCAAACTAGCGCGCGCAACGAAAGCCGATGTTGTGGTGACCTCCGCGCGGATTGCGCGACACGTGACGTCCGCGCTGCGTTACCGTCAATTCCTCGGCACTTGAATCCTGGCCGCCTCCTCTTGTGCCTCGCACCCGATCTTGTGTCAAGTCTTCGCGCCCGTCGGATGGATCATACGGGTACGGCTGATACGCGCTGGTCACCCACTCCCAACCATTGCCCGCCATATCGAGCGTGCCGTACGGGCTCGCGCCTTTGAGAAAACTTCCCACGTCGCGGAAATCGTTCCACCCCGACTTGAAATGGGCGCGTGAGGCATCCGGCGGCTCGTTTCCCCAGGGATATTTGCGTCCATCCGTTCCACGCGCCGCCTTTTCCCACTCCGCTTCCGTCGGTAAGCGCTTGCCTGTCCACGCGCAGTAAGCTGCGGCACCGAACCATGACGCTTCCACAACTGGGCGATTTTCATGGCCGGCATCGGCCACCCACTGGCTCTCGCGGCGATGGATGCGGGCGTCGTTGTCGTCGATGTCGTAATACTTCGCTCCACGAGTTCCTTGCGGCCCCACCGCGTTGAGAAACCGCGCGAATTGGCTGTTAGTCACTTGGTTTCGATCGATCAAGAACTCGCCCAAATTGACTTTATGCTGTGGACGCTCATCTTCCGGCCCATCGCTACGGCCCATGATGAAAATACCGGCCGGGATCCGAATCATGCCGTCGACCACTTGCGGTTCGGCGGCGCCGGAAATGCCGGCGAACAGCGACGATAAAGCGAACAGCATCATGCGACGGCAGATTGCAGCGGAAATCGGAGCGATCATCTGGAAAGTGTGCTTGCTGTAGAAGATCCTACGCAATGCCGAAGGCATTGGCAAGGAAACTTGTGAGTGCCGGCGCGCTGTGACAAATTGCCAATCCATGACGGAGCACGGAATTTTTCAACGGCGCGGTATCGTCGAAGGGTTCTTCGGGCCGCTTTGGAGCATGGCGCATCGCCGGCGACTTTTTGAATTTGGCGCGGCTCGCGGGATGAATACTTATCTTTACGCCCCTAAGGATGATCCTTACCACCGCAAGCGCTGGCGTGTTGCCTATCCTCGGCGCCAGTGGCGCGAGCTTTTGCCTTTGATTCATCACGCGCAGAGAAACAATATTGACTTTGTCTACGGCTTTCATCCCGGCGAAGGACTGTGTTTTTCTGACCGTGAACCGGTCGAGATTTTGCTACGTAAAGCACGCCGATTTTACCAATCAGGCGTAAGAACATTCGCGGTGCTGTTCGACGACATTCCTTCGCGGCTTACACACGAGCGTGATCAGCGAATTTTCAAAAACAGTCTGGCGCGCGCCCAAGGCAGCTGGCTGGCGGAGATCAATGCCCGTCAACCCACGTCATGGACCGAAGTGGAATGGTGGATTTGTCCCTCCTATTATAGTGAAGATCCGCTGCTGGAGCGAGTTTTCGGCGCCTTTGAGGAAAACTTTTTGGAAACTCTCGCCGCGCATCTGCCGCTAGGTGTCGCCTGCTTTTGGACCGGCCCCTCGGTGGTCTCCAAAAAAATCACGCTGACCCATGCGCGGCAGATCGGTCAAAAGATTCAGCGCCCGCTGCTTCTTTGGGATAACTATCCGGTCAACGATCTTACGATGAGCGACGAACTCCATATCGGGCCGCTCCAAGGCCGCGATCTAAGGCTACCGGAGATCGTTTACGGCTATCTCAACAATCCGCTGTTGCAAGAGGAGCTGAGCTTCTTGCCGCTGGCGACTTGTTTCGATTACGCCGCCGCGCCGCGAGCGTACGCATCGGAACGCAGCTGGAATCGGGCCGTGAAGGAGCGATTCGGCGCCAATGCATTGCCGTATTGGCGCGCCATTCGGCGCTTCGCCGAAGCCAGCCGACCGGCCAAAGCTTCTATAAGAGCACTACAATTGACCCGGCGCGAGAGTCCTCGTCTCGCCGCCGCACTTGGCTACATCGACACCCATCGACGGGAGAAGTGGGCCAAGGAGCTCGCACCATGGAGTACCGCAATCCGACAGACTTTGCATCACGCAGCGCACGGTGATTGATTGTCATGGTCGAACTTTTGAGCTAGATACAAACACAAATCAGAGGAGGAGTATTGCCATGACCTATCAAGATAAATTCGTCGAAGTCGATGGACTGAAGCTTCGTTATATCGAAGAAGGTTCAGGGCCATCGCTGCTGTTTCTACACGGCGCGTCGCTCGGGAGCTCGGCGGACGTGTTTGTGCGCAATCTCGGCCCTTTTGCCAAGGCGGGATTTCGCGCGGTTTCGTTTGACCTTCCCGGTTTTGGCCTCTCCGACATACCCGCCAAGCAAAGCGTGGTGCAGCAACGCAATTCCATCCCGAAATTCATCGATGCCGCGGGCCTGGGCAAGACCGCGCTGATCGCGCATTCACGCTCGGGCGGCTTTGCGATTCAGCTGGCATTGGAAGACCCCAGCCGGTATTCGCACGTCATCATTCTTGGTACCGGCTCGCTGCTGCCGCTGCAGACCGAAGCACAGGTCGGCAAGTACGAAGCGGTACAGGCGCGCGTCGACGAGGAGATGGCGCAAAAGGAACCGACGCTGGAGGATGCCCGCAAACTCCTGCAGGCGGACACCTTCAACCATGCCTTGATCTCGGAGGAAGACGTGGCCATGCGCCACGGTCGCATGGTCGGCCGCAATTTCATTGCGCACCAGGAACGCCAGAGTCACGACGCCCCCGCGGGCGCCGCGCCGGCCAAGCCGTTATGGGAGAAGCTCACCGACCTGAAGCTGCCGCTATTGATGATATTCGGCCGCGAAGACCGTGCACACGCCGGCGAACGCGCCGAGTTGCTTAAAAAAATGCAACCACAGATCAACCTCCACATTGTGAATGGCTGCAAGCACATGGTGCATTGGGATGCCTTCGACGACCTGATGCGCCTGGGCGTGCCGTTTTTGAAGAGCTAGCGAGCCGCCTGGGAGAAAAGGGTCAGGATCAGAGAACAGAACATGGTCAGGTTGCCGACGATGATCTCCAGCGCAAGCGCCGGTCCCCTCCCCACCATGGGCGTGCGCCAATTGATCGCAACCATGCGCGAGTTTCGCGCGCGTTTGCTCGGGCTCGTCGCGGATCTCGACGATCAGCAAATGATCGGGCCACGGCTGGCGATAGTGAACCCGCCGCTCTGGGAAATCGGCCATGTGGCGTGGACACAGGAGTTTTGGGTATTGCGTCATCTGCGCAACGAAATATCGCTGATCGAGAACGGTGATCGGCTCTACAACTCCACCGACGTCGCCCACGACACCCGATGGGAGCTTTTACTGCCTAGCCGAGAATCTACCCTGCGCTACATGAATGAAGTGTTGGATCGTTGCGTCGCGAGCATCGAAAGTTCGTCCGAACTCTCGGCAGACGAATTCTATTTCTACTGGCTGACAACTTTCCACGAAGGAATGCACGCCGAAGCGCTCGCCTACACGCGCCAAACACTGGGATATCCGCCGCCACACTTCACCAGAGAGGCACCAGAGGGCCCAATCGCTGGCGCGGCCCGGCCTGGCGACGTCGAAATTCCCGGTGGCAAGTTTATGATCGGCGCCAGCGAACACTTTCCCTTCGTTTTCGACAACGAAAAGTGGGTTCACGCCGTTCAAATCAAGCCCTTCCGGATTGCGCGTACGCCGGTCACCAACGGCGAATTTCTCGCCTTCGTCGAGGCCGGCGGCTATCGTAATTCCCAATACTGGAGCACCGAGGGTTGGCATTGGCTCGAAACCGGCGGCGCGCCTGAATTGGAAAAATCGTTTTCCAAGTTTTTCAACAAGAACATTGATGAGAAGTCGGAACTCGCAGGTCTTAGCGCAAGGCTCGATCATCCGATCTATTGGCGCCGTGAAGCCAACGGCCGTTGGGCACAGCGCGTCTTCGATCAATATGTGTCGCTCAACGAAAACATGCCAGTGGTCCACGTCAGCTGGTATGAAGCCGAAGCCTATTGCAACTGGGCAAACCGTCGACTTCCGACCGAAGTTGAGTGGGAAGTCGCCGCGTCGGCAGAACTGGCGGCGAGCGGCGAGTTAAGCGAGCGGCGTCGCTATTTTCCTTGGGGCGATGAGCCGCCGACACCGCAGCATGCCAATCTCGATTGGCGCAACGCGGGCCCGGTTGGAGTCGGCGCTTACCCGGGCGGCGATAGCGCCTTTGGGTGCCGGCAGATGATCGGCAATGTCTGGGAATGGACGGCCGATGAATTTCAAGCCTATCCAGGATTTACCGTGGATCCCTACAAGGAATACTCAAAGCCTTGGTTTGGCACACACAAGGTTTTGCGCGGCGGTTGCTGGGCGACTTCGTCGCTGCTCATACGCAATACGTGGAGAAATTTTTACACGCCTGACCGGCGCGACGTTTGGGCCGGATTTCGCACCTGCGCTAAATAATCGCCAGCATGAAAATCCAACTCGTCACGCCGGCGCCGTTAACCCTCAACAACGGCAACAAAATTACCGCCCAGCGCTGGGCGGGCATGCTGAAGAAGCTCGGTCATCGGGTGAAAGTCACTCAGAATTACGATGCCGAATCGTGCGACGTTCTCATTGCTCTGCACGCCCGGCGTAGCTCCGACTCCATTCAACGGTTTCACAAACGTCACCCTGAGCTGGCGCTGATCGTCGTGCTCACCGGCACGGATCTGTACCGTGATATTCGCCGTGATCGAAAAGCTAAACAATCGCTTGAGCTCGCAACGCGCCTGGTGGTGCTGCAACAAATGGCTTTGTCTGAATTACCCAAGCGATTGCACGCCAAAACTCGAGTCATTTATCAATCCGCTGAACCCTTGAGAGTTAGATTCGCGAACATTAGCACAAACTTTAAAGTCTGTGTCATCGGCCACCTGCGCGAGGAAAAAGATCCGTTGCG
>DASPXM010000285.1:0-60509 GCA_035637295.1 Verrucomicrobiia bacterium | reverse complement strand
TTGGATATGGATCACGGAAATTCTCTTTTGGTGGCTGGAGTCCTGACCGCATCGCTGGCACTCGGGAGTTCGCTGCTTTTTGCCGCCGACAGCTCGATCACGCCGGAAAAACATGAACTGCGGCACGATCGCCAAGAGATCCGCCAGGACCGTCACGAGGTCAGGCTGGACCGCAAGGAAAAACTCGGCGATCGTAGAGAGCTCAAAGGCGATCGCAGAGAATTATATCGGGATCGCAGGGACCTTCGCCGGGATATCAAAAGCGGCGCGAGCAAGGATGAAATTGCTCGAGACGTGAATGAAATCCGTCAGGACCGCGGTGAGGTCGCCAATAATCGAGCAGAGTTAAAGAGTGACGTTAAGGAGTTGAAAGCCGACAAGCAGGAGCGGCGCCAGGACCGACGAGAGTTTCGCCGGGACGTCAAAGACGCACTGAAGAACTAGAGAGGGACCAAGCGTGACTCCTATACAGCCGGCGGAAATGAGCGTCGTTTTCCGCCGGCTCCCCCTTGGTATCTCCAGTGCTTTAACATCATCGAAAGATAGGAGTCCGCTAGTGAACCCTCGGGATGAGGAGTTGGTGGCATCGGCTCAAAAGGGCGATCGCCGCGCGTTCGAGGAGCTCGTGGAGCGTCATAAGCACAAGGCCTATCACATCGCGTTTGATTTCGCGCGCGACCGCGAGGAAGCCAAAGATCTGTCTCAAGAGGCGTTTCTGAAGGCTTTTAGCAATCTCAAAAAATTTGACGGCCGCTCGAGTTTCTACACCTGGTTCTACCGCATTCTTGTCAACCTTTGCTTGGACTACAAGCGGCGTCAGAAACGGGCGCCGTCGGACGAATTTGACGAAACCGTAGAGCATCAATTGGAGCCGTCACATCAGCCGAGCATTCCCATGTCACCCGATCAACACGTGTTGGCCGGCCAGATTTCGCACAAAGTTGGCGTCGCGCTGCAAGCGCTGCCACCGAAACAACGCACTGCTTTCATACTGAAAAACCATCAAGGACTATCGATCAAAGAAATCGCTGAGATGATGCAGACGGCAGAGGGTACGGTTAAAGTTCACTTGCATCGCGCCGTAACGGCGCTCAGGCAGCGTCTGGCAGAGTTCGCCTAGGAGGTTGATATGGCCGATCAAAACAATCCACTCGTAGTTCCTTGCAAAACATTGGAAGAGGATTTGGTGCTGCTCCATTATGGCGATCTCGCCGGCACCGAGCGGGATGCGCTCCAAAGTCATCTGAACGGTTGCACCGGTTGCGCCACTTATCTAAGAGAGCTCGGCAATCTCTTGCCGCTGACGGTTAAAGCCGACGAGCCAGCACCAACTTTTTGGGACGATTATAGCCGCGAGCTGCGCCACAAGCTCGACGCGACGGCGGAAAAAAAGCGGTGGTGGCAGAGTCTCGCGGTTATCTTTCAACCTGGTCTGTTGTCGGCTGCCGCGGGTGCCGCAGTCGTCGCGATCGCCCTGGCGTTTACCCTGGGCAGAGGAGTCTGGCCGACCAAGGATATTCCCCATGACGATGAGGCAATGATGGAAGCGCTTCCGGTGGCGGAGAACTTGGAGTTTTTTAAGGCCATGGACGTGCTCGACGATCTCGATTTGTTGGAGTCCATGGGCAGCCAAGGCGGCGCGGCCTAAACAGCGGGAATGAGACCGGTAGGCGCACTGATCCTATCTCTCGCTTTGCTCGTTTCTTCGACTGGTGGTGCCGCCACCAAGGACGAGCCGCCCGATCGAGAGATGTTAAAAATGATGGAGCTCCTTCGTGAAATGGAAGTGGTGAAACAAATGGAAATGTTGCGCGACATGCATGTCGTCGAAAGTGCCGGCGATCAGGGAAAGAACCCAACGCCGCAAAAGTCCACGCCCCGAAAAAAGAAGGAGACATTGAGGTGAGGCTTTTGACTCGGACATTCAGTTTTCTTTGGCTTTCGACTTTGCTTTGCACTCCGCTGGCATGGAGCCAATCGGCGCCACGCGGGATGATCCTGGCGCAGGCGGACAAGGACGCGCTCGAGCGCTGGCAGCACATGACACCTGAGGAAAAACAGGAAATGCGCGAACGTTTCCAGCGTTGGCAGAACTTGCCGCCCGGTGAAAAGGATGATCTGCAGAAAAAGTTCGAGACCTGGCGCCAGCTTTCGCCCGAGGACAAGGCTGTCGCGCGCAAAAACTTCGAGCGCTGGCAAAAGCTCCCGCCGGAACAGCGGGAGCGACTCCAAGAACGTTGGCAACGCTGGCGCGAGCTGCCGCCCGAGCGCCGCGAGGAACTCAGACGGCGATTCCAAACGTTGCGCGATTTGCCGCCGGAAAAGCGTCAAGAGCTCAGGCAAAAGCTCCTGGAAAGGCGCGAACGTCTCTCTCCGGAAGAAAAGCAGCAACTGCGCGAAAAAATGCGCGAGCGTTTTGACCGGCTGCCGCCCCAAGAGAAACGCGAGATCAGAGAAAAAATGCGCGAGCTTAAAGAGCACGGCAGTGTCGAGGAAAGAAAACAATTCCGTGAAAAGCTACGCGACAAGGTTCAGTAACGCTGAGACAAGGAGTAGCCATGAGCGCGCCACTCAGCCACGAGCAAAAAATCCTCCATTTCCTGAATCGGATCAGCTTTGGACCGACGCCGGAAGAGGTTCAACGGGTTGACCGGCTCGGCTTCCGTGCCTATCTCGACGAACAGCTCGCGCCGGAAAAAATTCCCGACAACATCGCTGAAGAGAAAGTCGCGGCACTGAAAACCATGCGGCTGAGCAGTCAAGAACTGTTTGAACTTTACCCGCCGCCGAAAGTGGCACAAGAACGCGGCATGGCGATGCCGGGCGAAATGAATGCGCCACGCTTCATCATCCTCGAGCTCCAACAGGCGCGGCTACTACGCGCCGTGTACAGCCAACGCCAGCTCTACGAAGTGATGGTCGATTTCTGGAACAATCATTTTAATATTTTCGCCGCCAAGGGGGCCGACCGCTGGCTGACGACGGCTTACGAGCGAGATACGATTCGTCCCCATGCCCTGGGTCGCTTCCGCGATCTTTTGCTCGCCACGGCGCAGAGCCCGGCGATGCTCTTTTATCTGGATAACTGGCTGAGCGTGAGCCCCAATGGCGCGATGACGGCGCGCCTGCCCGCCAATGCCCGCCGTCGCGGCATCAATGAAAACTATGCCCGCGAAATCATGGAGCTGCACACCCTCGGAGTCGACGGCGGTTATACGCAGCAAGACGTTCGCGAGGTAGCCCGCTGCTTTACCGGATGGACATTGGTTCGGCCGCGCGGCGACCCCGAGTTTCGTTTCGAGCCCCGGCTGCACGATCAAGGCGTGAAAACGGTGCTTGGGACGCGCATTGCGGCGGGAGGCGGCGTGGAAGACGGCATGAAGGTTATCGATCTCCTGGCGCGCCATCCCGCTACCGCAAAGTTTATTGCCACCAAGCTGGCGCGCCGCTTTGTTGCCGACGATCCGCCGGCCTCTGTGGTCAATCGCGTCGCCGAGGCATTGCGCCGCAGCGACGGCGATATTCGAACTGCGATCCGAACGATCGTTGACTCGCCGGAGTTCTATTCGCCTGAAGCCTACCGTGCCAAGGTGAAAAAACCGCTGGAGTATATCGCCAGTACGCTTCGCGTAACGAACGCGGAAACCCAGGTTACCCCTCAACTTTTGCGTTATCTCGGCCGCATGGGCGAGCCGTTGTTTTTGGCCCAGCCGCCAACCGGCTATCCCGACGTCGGAGCGTCGTGGATTAGCCCTGACATGCTGCTCACACGGATGAATTTTGCCGCCGATCTGGTGAGCAATCGGCTTGACGGCGCTCGGGTTCAATCCACCGCTCTGCACGACAGCCAGCAGTTTGTTCGCCTGATCGCGCCCGATTCGCTCTCAGCCGCCACGCGGGCGGCATTGGCTGAAACCGAAGGAGCCGACGCCCTTGCCCTCCTCTTAGCCGCGCCGGAATTTCAACGGAGGTAGTTATGGATCGCTCGCGACGGTCGTTTATCAAATCCGCCGGACTCGGCTTTTTGGCGCTCGGTTTCCCGCCGTCATTTCTCGTGCGCGCCGCCGGCGCTCAACAGAGTAACCGTGGCAAAGTTTTGGTTGTGGTATTCCAGCGCGGCGGCATGGATGGGCTGAACGTCATCGTACCTTTCAAAGACCGCGCCTACTATGCGCTCCGGCCGAGCATTGCGCTCGCCGAGCCCGCTGCTGGTGAAGAACGCGCCATCGATCTCGATGGCTATTTCGCTTTGCATCCCGCACTGGCGCCACTCAAAAACATCTATGACAAGGGCCACCTGGCGATCCTTCACGCAGCCGGCTCACCGGATAATACTCGATCGCACTTCGATGCCCAGGACTACATGGAGATCGGCACGCCGGGAGTCAAGAGCACGCCCGACGGTTGGCTCAACCGCTATTTGAATGAAAAACGGTTCAGTGACTCACCGTTTCGCGGTGTTGCCGTCGGCCCGCAAACACCGCGCATGCTGGCCGGCGCGGCTCCGAGCTTGTCGCTTTCGTCGATTGAAGAGTTTCGTTTACGCAATCAAACGATGGCGGCAACGTTACAAAAGCTCTACACGAATTCGACCGATCCTTTGTTCCGCCAAGGCGGCAACAGCTTATTCGATGCATTGGCCCGGTTACGCACCATCGAGTCGAAGATTCCGCCCAGCACAGCCAGCTATCCGGTCGGCAAATTTGCCGTCGGACTGAAACAAATCGCCCGGTTAATCAAGGCTGATGTCGGACTGGAAATCGCCTTTACGGAAATCGAGGGCTGGGACACTCATGTCGCCGAAGGCGGCGCCACGGGAATTTTGGCTAATCGGCTCAAGGAGTTCGGGGCGGGTCTGGCGGCATTCTATCAAGACTTGGACGATCGGCTGGACGATGTCGTGGTGGTGACGATGTCCGAATTCGGCCGCACCGCGCGGGAAAACGGCAACCGCGGCACTGACCACGGCCACGCCAACGTCATGTTCGTTCTCGGCGGACGCGTCCGCGGTGGCAAAGTTTACGGCCGTTGGCCCGGCCTGGCACCGGAAGTTCTCTACGAAGGCAGAGATCTTGACTTGACAACCGACTATCGAACGGTGTGCAGCGAGGTTTTTGCGCGCCATTTAGGGCAAAGAGAAGTGGGCCGAATCTTTCCGGGCTTTCGTCCCGCCGCATCGGTGGGCTTGGTTGCGTAGTCGAGAAACGATTTTTTGCGTTCTTGGCGTCTTGGCGCCCCCACTTCTTTCCTCCCCCGCTTTGCGGGGGAGGATGAAGGAGGGGGTCAGGGCATTGCGACGGAATCAGCGGCTGCGCCATCGCTTTCCTGAAAGCGATACTGCAGATCGTAGAGCCGCGCGTAGAGCCCGCGGCGCGCCAGCAACGCCGCATGATTCCCCTCTTCCCAAATCTCGCCCCGATGAATGACCAGGATCCGATCCGCGTGTTTAATCGTCGATAAACGGTGCGCGATGACGAGCGCGGTACGATTTTTGAGCAGCTCCACCAACGCTTCTTGAATCAACGTTTCGGTTTGGGTGTCGACGGAACTGGTGGCTTCGTCAAAGATGAGAATCTTCGGGTCAAACGCCAAAGCGCGGGCAAACGACAATAATTGTCGCTGCCCCTGCGACAGCGTCGAGCCTCGCTCTTGAACTTCTTGTCGATATCGATGGGGCAGCCGTTCGATAAACGGCGCGATATGCGCGCGGCGCGCCGCCTCCAGCATTTGCGTCTCGCTGATACGCTCGTCACCGAGCGTGATGTTGGTCGCGACATCGCCGGAAAAAAGGAAAACATCCTGTAGCACGAGTCCCAGATGGCGCCGCAGCTCCTGTTTGTTCCACTCGCGAACGTCGATGCCATCGACGAGAATTGCACCGCGCTCGACGTCGTAAAACCGGCACAGCGCCGAAATGATCGATGTCTTGCCACCACCCGTGGCGCCGACCAGCGCGACTTTTTCGCCGGCGCGCACCCGAAAAGAAACATTTTTGAGCACCGGCTCGCCCGCCCGGTAGGAAAGCCAAACGTCTTTGAATTCAATCTCGCCGGCGAAGCGATCCACTTTCTTCGCTTGCGCAGGGTTTTTAATCGTCTCCGAAGTATCGAGCAAGGCGAAGATTCTTTCCGACGACGCCATCGCCGCCTGCATGATGTTATACTTCTCGGCCAGATCGCGAATCGGCTGGTACATGCGCTGGACATACTGAATAAAGGCCACGATCACACCGGCCTGCACCGCGCTGGAAAGAATCTGCTGGCCGCCGTACCAGAGCAAAAGGCCGATGCTCAGGGCGCTGAAGATTTCGATCACCGGGAAAAACAGCGCGTTGTAGCGGATGCTGCGCAGGAGCACGTCGCGGTAACTGAGGTTCACTTCACGAAAGCGCCGGTACATTTTTTCTTCTTGACCGAAGGCTTGGACGGTGGCCACGCCGGCGATGTTTTCTTGTAAGCCGGCGTTTAGACGGCCGAGGATCAGCCGGCTTTCCCGATAGACCTCGCGCGCCCGGCGCCGATAAAAGCGGCTGATGTAGAGAATCACCGGGAAAGCGGCGATGCATACCAGCGCGAGTTTCCAATCGAGCCAGAGCATCATACCGGCGATGCCGAAAACAATCGAGACGTCGCCAAGAAGGCCGACCACACCGGTGCTGAAAAGCTCGTTGAGCGTCTCCACGTCGTTTACCGTTCGCGTCAATAGTCGCCCGACGGCGTTGCGGTCGAAGTACGCCAGGTCCTGGTGTTGCAGGTGAGAAAAGACTTCCATGCGCAAGTCGTGCATCGCGTGCTGGCCGATGTATTCGGTGGTGTAAGTTTGAATAAAAAACACGACGAAGCCGACACAGACAACGCCCAAATAGGCGAGCGCCATGAGATCGAGCCCGTGCACATCGCGCTGAGCGATATAGCGATCGATGGCGACCTTGGTGATGTACGGCCCGAGCAGTTGGCTACCCGTCTGCAGCATCAGAAAAATGAAAGAGATCGCGAGCAGCTTCCAGTAAGGCCGCAGATAACGCAGGATGCGCGCCATCAGGCGGGCGTCGTAAGCCTTACCGAGGATCTCGTCTTCTTGATGAACTTCTTCGCTCACGGCCGTCCTTCCGCGCGCGCCATGGACTCGACCTCGCGGGCCAAATTCTGGCGCCGGTAAAGCCCGTAGTAGGCGCCACGCCGCGCGATGAGTTCCGTGTGAGTACCTTGCTCGATCAGCTCGCCGGCTCTCATATAGACGATCCTGTCCGCGTCGCGCACGGTCGAGAGCCGATGCGAGATCAGCAACGTTGTGCGACCGTGGGTGAACTGCTTTAACTCGCGCAGGATTTCCTCCTCGGTCTCGGCGTCGACGCTGGAAAAAGCATCGTCCAGAATCACGATCGGCGGCTTCTTGATGATCGCTCGGGCCAACGCCGTGCGTTGCTTTTGACCGCCGGACAAGCGCATGCCGCGCTCGCCGATCACGGTGTCGAAGCCCGCTCCGAACAACTCGATCGCGGGCAGCAGTTGCGCAATGCGCGCCGCTTCGTCCAGTCGATCCGTTTCGCCGTTCTCCGCGCCGAGGAGAATATTGTCCCTGACCGAGCCGAAAAAAAGAAAAATATCTTGCGACACATAGCCGATGGCGTCTTCCAAACGACGGCGCGGCAATTGCTTGATATCTACGCCGTCGACGAAGATCGCCCGATCCTCGGGCTCGTAAAGCCGCAAGAGCAAATTCACCAGCGTGCTCTTGCCGGATCCGGTCTCGCCCACGATCGCGCAAACTGTTCCAGCGGGTATCTGCAAATTGATATTTTTTAGCGCGGGCGCTTCTGCGCCGGCATAGACGAATGTGAGGTTACGAAACTCAATGGCGCCGTGGATCGGCGGAGAACCGTTGGACGCCGGCAATGCTCGATAGCGCGGCGAAATCGGCGTGTCCAACACTTCCGCGATGCGGCTGAGCGCCGCGGTGCCGCGCTGGTATTGGTTGGCCGTATAGCCGATCGCCATCAGCGGCCAAGTGAGCATCCCCAAATATCCGGTGAAGGCGACGTACTCGCCCAACGTCATCGTGCCCTGGAGAACTTGGCGTCCGCCGAGCCACAGCACCACGGTGGCCGCCAACCCCGCCATTACCTGCATGAGCGGCCAAAAAATTCCCCACAGCGTGGCGAGCCACATGGATTTGCGCCGGTATTCGGAGCTGATCGCATCGAAGCCGCGGATCTGGTTTTGCTCTTGGGCATAGGCCTGCACGACGCGAATGCCGGATAAATTTTCCAGCACGTAAGCACTCATGTCGCTGAGCTGCGCCTGGGTATCGCGCGACCGGCGAAAGATTTGCCGCCCGAAAAATCGCACGACAATCGGAATGAGCGGCATGGCGAGCATCGACCAGAACGCGAGCCAGGGGTTGATAGTGATCATCAGTGTCAGGCTGAAAACAATCACGACCACGGCGTCGACGATGGCCAGCGAGCCGAACCCCATTAGCTCGCGCACCGCGTGAATGTCATTGGTCAGGCGCGACATCAGATCGCCGGTTTTGGCGTACTGAAAGTAACTGAGCGGCAGCTTCTGCAAATGGGAAAAAACGCGATCGCGCAGATCGGCCTCGCAGCGCCGCGAGAAACCGTGAATGTTGATGCGCCAACAGTAGCGGAACAATCCCTGCAACGTGGCGGCACCGAGAATCAACAAAGGATATTTGAGCAAGGATCGACCGCTCTCCGACGCGCGCAGCGCCGTGTCGATACCGTCCTTGATCAGCCAGGGCAGAGTGATACCGGCGAGATCGGTTCCGACAAGCGAGAAAACGCCGAGGATAAGAAAATGCCGGTAGCGGTCGACGAGAAACTTAACGCGGTGGTAATAGCGAAGAATCGCGACGTCCTTTTTTTTAGCTCTTCGGATTTTAGAGTGGGTCGCACTGAAACGGTCACCCGTTCGACCTCGCTCAGGGCAAAATCGCAACCCGGCCTTTCGTCCCGAGCTTGTCAACGGATTAGAGCGAACGGATTCGATCCTCGCAACCCACTCGAAATCTGAAGAACCCCTTTTTTTAAGAGAGATCGGACTTTGGCGGATTGAGCTCAGTCTTTAAACAGACCGAATTCCTGGACGGTATTCGCCCACTTCCCCGCCATGAGCCGATCCATCAAAGTTTCCAAAGCACTCATGGGAACACGGATTTGTTGCATCGTATTGCGGTCACGAATCGTGACCTTCTCATCGGCCGGTGATTTCTCATCACCGACGGTTTGTACGTCGACCGTGACACAGAATGGCGTGCCTACTTCATCCTGACGGCGATAGAGACGACCGATGGACGCCGTGTCGTCATAAACCGAATGCCACCGCTTGCGCAGGTCGGCAGTCAGTTTATTGGCGGTTTCCACGATCCGATCGTTCTTTTTGAGCAGCGGCAATACCGCGAACTTGATGGGCGCCAGCTCGGGATGAAAGTTCAGCACGACTCGCTTCTCGCCCCTCACTTCTTCCTCGCGATAGGCGTCGACGAGAAATGCCAACGTCGCGCGATCCGCTCCGGCTGAAGGCTCGATAACGAAGGGTACAACCTTTTGCTTGCTCTCCTCATCGAAATAGTCCAAAGCTCTGCCGCTGAACTGCGCATGCTGTTTGAGATCGAAATCCGTGCGATTGGCGATCCCTTCGAGCTCGCTCCAGCCGATCGGAAAAAGGTATTCGATATCGGCGGTGCGCTTGGCGTAGTGTGCCAGCTCGTCTTTGTCGTGCTCGCGCAGACGAAGATTTTCCTGGCGTATGCCGTAGCGCGGGTACCAGGCGAAGCGCTCGTCGATCCAGCGCTGGTGCCACTCTTCATCCGTCCCCGGCATGACGAAAAACTCGATCTCCATCTGCTCGAACTCGCGTGTGCGAAACGTAAAATTACCCGGCGTGATCTCGTTGCGAAACGACTTGCCGATCTGGGCGATGCCGAAGGGCAGCTTCAGGCGCATGGACTGGAGCACGTTGTCGAAGTTGACGAAAATCCCCTGCGCCGTCTCCGGGCGCAAATAGGTCACCGCCGCCTCGTCTTCCACCGGCCCCATAAATGTCTTGAACATCAAATTGAACTGCCGCGGCTCGGTGAGCTCGCCCTTGCCGCAGGCCGGACAGAGCGTGCGCTTTTTGCCGCAGTGTTTGCACGCTTCACCGCCCGGGATATTGAACTTGTTGCCCTTGGTCGCCTCGCAGAAATGAACCCAGACCTCCTCGTCGATTTTGTCCGCGCGAAAACGCCGGTTGCATGCCCGGCAGTCCACCATCGGATCGGTGAAGTGATCGAGATGACCGCTCGCCTTCCACACGCGCGGATGCATCAGGATCGACGCATCCAGTCCCACCATGTCGGCGCGGTTCTGCACCGAATCGCGCCACCAGACGCGCTTGACGCTATTCTTAAGCTCCACGCCCAGCGGCCCGTAATCCCAAACCGATCCCGTGCCGCCGTAAATCTCGCTCGACTGAAAAATAAACCCGCGCCGCTTACACAGCGACACGATTTTGTCCATGTCCACCATTTAGGAATCCGATCTGAACGGGAATTCTAATAATGTAATGGATGCAGGATGCGGAGTCAAAAAGGGTGGGATGAGACGATTTTGGGTCCGACGGCGTGGCGCAGCTGTAAGCGTGAAGGTGAGAAAATGGTTACGCTCGTTCAATCAAGCCCAAGCACGTCCTGCATGCCGTATAATCCGGGCCTGCGTTTGGCGAGCCACTGCGCTGCGCGGATGGCGCCGCGGGCGAAAGTGTCGCGACTGTGGGCGCGGTGGATAAATTCGAGGCGCTCGCCGATGCCGCCGAAGATTACGGTGTGTTCGCCGACGATATCACCCGCGCGCACGGAGAGTAGAGCGATTTCTTTCTTGCTGCGCTCGCCGACGATGCCTTTGCGGCCGTTGATGCCGTCTTTGTCGAGATCGCGATTGAGCGCCTGTGCCACCGACCGGCCCAGCGCGAGAGCCGTGCCGCTTGGCGCGTCCTTCTTGAACCGGTGGTGCGATTCGATGATTTCAACGTCATAATCGTCACCGAGCATCTTCGCCGCCTTGCCGAGCAGCAAGACAAGGACATTAACTCCCAAGCTCGTGTTTGCCGAGAGAAGCGTCGGCGTCCGACGGGACAGTTTTTTAACTTCCGCCAACTGCCTCGAATTAAAACCTGTCGTGGCAATGACAATCGGAGTCGCTGTTCTGGACGACGCCTTTAGGAAACCCAACGATGCTTCGGGATTCGTAAAATCGACGATGACTGCATTGGGCTTGAGCAATGACTCAATCTTGTCGCTTACTGGGACCCCCAGGCGGCCAGCGGAAGAAATTTCTCCGGCGTCTTTTCCAACTCTGGCGCTGCGCGGCTTATCGATCGCACCGACCAGCTCAACGCCGGCGGAATCTTTCACGGCTCGCACTACGGCGCCACCCATCCGGCCACCGACGCCGCAGACGATGATTCCGAGCGCCATGAAGCTTTAGAGAAGACCGAAATCGGTCATCGCTTGTCTCAGTCTTTTGAGATTGCCCTCGGCCATCGGCGTCAGCGGCAATCGAAGGTCGCTGCTGCACTTGCCCATGAGCGCGAGCGCGGTTTTAGCGGGAATCGGATTGGTTTCGATGAAGAGGCTCCGAATCAAAGGCATCAGTTTAAATTGAAGTTCACGGCCTTTTTCCCAATTTCCCTTCAAACAAGCTTCTGTGAGTTGCGAGGTCTCTTTCGGCACGACGTTGGCGACCGTAGAAATTACGCCTTTGCCGCCGAGAGCCATTAAAGAGAAAATCAGCGAGTCCTCGCCGGAATAAACCGCCAGTCCATCGCCGCATAGTCGAATCACGTCGATCACTTGATCCACCGAGCCGGTCGCTTCTTTCACGCCGGCGATGTTTTCGATTTCTGACAGGCGTGCCAAGGTCTCCGGTTCGATCTTCGATCCGGTTCGGCCCGGGATGTTGTAAATGATGATCGGGATGCCGACTTCAGAGGCAACTTTCTTATAGTGCTGGTAGATACCTTCTTGCGTCGGTCGGTTGTAGTACGGCGAAATCATCAGCGCGCCGTCGGCGCCGGACTTTTCGGCTTCACGCGTCAGGCGAACCGCTTCTTCTGTGGAATTGGAGCCCGTTCCCGCGATCACGGGAACGCGTCTGTTGACCGCTTTGATCACCGTGCGAATGATATCGTCATGTTCTTGATGGCTCAGCGTAGCTGACTCACCCGTGGTACCGCACGGCACGATGCCGTGCGTGCCATTCTGTAAATGAAAATCGACCAATCCCGCTAGGCCTTGCCAATCGACTTGACCGTCTTTAAACGGCGTCACCAAAGCGACCATCGAACCGGTAAACATAGACCTGTCTCCTATGCAAGCTTGACGGTGCCGTGAAAAACTTCTTCTGCGCCACCCGTCATATAGACGCGATTGTTGTCGCGCCATTCAATCAAGAGATCGCCGCCTTTGAGATGAATTGCAATCTCACGTTCGGTTCGCCCGGTGATGACGCCGGCAACGCCCACCGCACTCGCGCCCGTACCGCAGGCCCACGTCTCACCTGCGCCGCGTTCCCACACACGCATTTTAACTTCACTTCGACTAATGATCTTGATGAACTCCGTATTCACCCGTTTGGGAAAAAACGGATGGTGCTCGAAACGGGGTCCAATCTTTTCGAGATCCAAGAAATCGATGTCGTCGAGATAAAGCACACAGTGGGGATTACCCATGGACACGCAAGTCACCTCATAGGTCTTGCCGTCCACGGTCAGCGGCTGGTTTTTGATCTCCCCATCGGCATCGACAGGAATCTTTCGGCCTTCAAGAATCGGCTCACCCATGTCAACTTCGACTAGCTCGCCGACGATCTTGGGGCGAATAATACCGGCAAGGGTTTCCACCTCGAGCTCGCGTTTTTGGCTGATGCCGTGATCGTAGACATATTTGGCGAAGCAGCGGATACCATTGCCGCACATCTCCACTTGGCCGCCGTCGGCATTATAAATTTCCATCTTGAAGTCGGCGACTTTGGAGGGATGCACCGTCAGCAGTTGATCCGCGCCGATGCCAAACCGGCGATCGCAGAGTTGTTTGGCGATCACTCCTAAATTCTCGATATTCTTCTTCCGGCAATCGAGAAAGACAAAATCGTTGCCTGCCCCGTGCATTTTGGTGAAATCAAGTTCCATAGCTTGACTCTTTAGGACGGGCGTATCGCCATTGCCCCTACAAAATCTCTCCTATTGTAACGCAGCGGGAATAATCTCGCCGTTGATGAGGTCGTCCAGGCTCTCGCGTTTGCGGACCACGTAGTATTGGTCGCCATCGACCAGCACCTCGGGCGGCTTCGGATGCGAGTTGTAATTGGATGCCATGGTAAAACCGTAAGCACCCGCGCTCATCACGGCGAGTAAATCGCCGCGCTTGGGCCGCCCGATCTCGCGATCTTTGGCAAAAAAGTCGCCGCTCTCGCAGATCGGCCCCACCACGTCGGCGACGATTTTTTCCGCCTTGTTTTCGTCCACCGGTTGAATCGCCTGATACGAGCCGTAAAGTGCCGGGCGGATAAGATCGTTCATACCGCCGTCGACGATGACGAATTTTTTTGTGTCGGTTTCCTTGATGTATTGAACCTCAGTAAGGAGAATGCCGGCGTTACCGACGATGATCCGGCCGGGCTCTAGTATCAGCGTAATGTTCAAACCCTCCAACCCTTGAATGACCGCATGGGCATATTCCTCGGGAAGCGGCGGCGTTTCGTCGTGGTAGTTGATCCCCAAACCGCCACCGAGATCCAGATAACGAATCTGCGCGCCTTCCTTTTTCATTTCACCGGCGAGCACGCGATCCAGGTACTCACGCACCTTGCCTAGCGCATCGACGAAAGGGGTCACCGACGTGAGCTGGGAGCCGATGTGGCAATCAACGCCGACAACATCGATATTAGATAACGACGCCGCTTTTTTATAGGTCTCAAGCGATTTTTTTATATCAACGCCGAACTTCGACTTTTTCATCCCGGTTGAAATGTAAGGGTGCGTTTGTGGATCGATGTCGGGGTTGACACGCAAACTGATCGGCGCTTTCTTGCCGATGCCCGCGGCGATCTCGTTGAGCGCGATCAATTCCTCTTCCGACTCGACGTTGAACATTAAAATGCCCGCGTTGAGAGCGTATTGGATTTCATCTTTTTTCTTGCCGACGCCCGAGAAGACGATCTTCTTTGGGTCGCCGCCCACTTTGAGCGCGCGAAACAATTCGCCCCCAGAAACGATATCGAAACCGCTGCCTTCCTTGGCGAAAGTTCGCAGCAGCGCGAGATTGGAATTGGCCTTCACTGAAAAACAGACGATATGAGGCACTTTGGCAAAGGCCTGATCGAAGACCTTGTAATGGCGCTTGAGCGTCGCCAAGCTGTAAATATAGGCCGGCGTGCCGACCTCTTGGGCGATGCGCTTGAGCGGCACCTCCTCGGCGAACATTTCTCGGTTGCGATAATGAAAATGATTCATTTCTCACTCCGCACGATTTCAACTTCATTCGATGGCGCGCTCAAACTACCGTCAAATAACTGTGACGAAATCCGATAGCGGTAAATGGCTTTTGGCCTCACTTCCCGGTCGTCGAATCGATATTGTTTTTGTTTCACAAATTTTTCCTGGTCTTCGACATTCACTGTCGTCAGTTGCCTATAGGGCACGGGGCAATCAGGACAACTCTGGGACACTTCCTTGCGAAAGATGACAAAGCTCGCAAGATCCTTCAACTCGCTGCCATCGACATATGCGGTCGGCCGGCTCCAGGTAAGCGCGATGCCGGTGGGCCCGGAGCGCGCGCTCAGGTTTGTAATGGTTCTCGGAATCACGAGCTCCGGAGCGCGCGGATCGCCTTTTTTGCCGCAGGCAGACGCCAGAGCGAAACCAATCATCGCCATAAGAAACAATCGTTTCATCTCACCCTCAGTTCTTTTAAGCGGCGCATGACGTTTTGGCGCGCCGTTCCCCCCAGGGCGCGCCGCCGGCCCACCATCGCGTCTGCCGATAAATAGCTGTAGACGTCTTTTTCGACCTTGTCCGAAAAACGTTGTAGCTCAACCAACGACAACTCTTCGATGCGCTTGCCTTGGGTCACACAAAACTGCACGACCGCGCCCGCCACTTGGTGGGCCGCGCGAAACGGCAGCCCGCGTGCAACCAGATAATCTGCCAGATCCGTGGCGTTCATGAAACCATCTTGGGCAGCGCTGAGCATCCGCTCCGCCATGACTTTCATGCCGGCGACGATCTCGCTCATGATCTTTACGCTCGCCTTGACAGTGTCGGCGGTATCGAACAGCGGAACCTTGTCCTCTTGTAAATCCCGATTGTAAGCAAGCGGCAGCCCTTTCATGATTGTCAGCAACGCCTGCAGATGGCCGAACACCCGCCCTGTCTTACCACGGATCAGTTCCGGCACGTCGGGATTTTTTTTCTGCGGCATCATCGAGCTACCCGTGCAATAGCCGTCCGGCAACTCGACGAAGCCAAATTCCTGGGTCGACCATAACACTAACTCGTCGGCCAAGCGGCTCAGATGGACAAACAGAATCGATGATGTGGCCAAAAATTCCAAAAGAAAATCGCGGTCGCTCACCGCGTCGATGCTGTTTTTTGACACCCTGGGGAAACCCAAAAGTTTGGCCACATAGACGCGGTCGATCGGAAAGGTCGTTCCCGCCAGAGCCCCGGACCCCAAAGGTAGCACGTTGATTCGCTCGAGACAGCCGGCAAATCGCTCCCGATCCCGCTCGAACATATCGAAGTAGGCGAGCAAATGATGCGAAAAGAGCACCGGCTGCGCCCGCTGCAAATGCGTGTAGCCGGGCATGATTACATCGAGGTATTTTTTTGCCGCTCTGGCCAGCCCCTGCTGTAACGCCTGCAACGCGGCGATGATAATTTTCACTTCGTCGCGCAGATAAAGGCGCATGTCTAAAGCGACTTGATCGTTGCGGCTTCGTGCCGTGTGGAGTTTGCCGCCGGCAGGGCCGATCAACTTGGTCAAGCGCCGCTCGACATTCATGTGAATGTCTTCGTCTGCCTCGGAAAAGGCAAATTTTCCGTGGTCGATTTCACGCCGAATGGTTTCTAAACCGCGGACGATCTTCTGCGCGTCACGCGCCGGGATGATGCGCTGCTTCGCAAGCATTTTTGCATGCGCAATACTGCCCAGGATGTCGTGACGGTAAAGCCGGGCATCGACGGCAATCGACGCAGTGAATGCTTCGACGGAATTCGCCGTCTCGGCGGCGAAGCGCCCGCCCCAGAGCTTGCCTCCCTTTGCTTTGCCTTTGACCACGGCTAGCCCCGCTTAGCTTTGCTCAACCGCTGCAGCCGCAGTCTCAACGCATTCAAGCGAATAAAACCCTCGGCGTCGCTCTGATGATAAACTTGGTCCGCTTCGAAAGTCGCCATGTTGGGATCATAAAGCGAAGTTCCTGATCTGCGCCCGGCGACGATAATGTTGCCTTTGTAGAGCTTGAGCCGGATCCGGCCACTGACATTGGTTTGGCAGGCATCGATAGTTTTCTGCAAGACTTCGCGCTCCGGCGCGAACCAATAGCCGTAATAAATCATATCGGCGTAACGCGGAATCAACGAATCCCTGAGACGCAGCACTTCGCGGTCCATGGTGATCGACTCCAGGGCGCGGTGTGCCGCATGGAGGATCGTGCCACCGGGCGTTTCATAGACGCCGCGCGATTTCATGCCGACATAACGGTTCTCGACTAGGTCGACGCGGCCAATGCCATGTTTAGCGCCGAGATCGTTTAGCCGGGCAAGTAGATTCGCCGGTGCGAGCTTACGCCCATCGACGGCGATGGGGTCACCGCGTAGGTAATCGATCTCGATATATTCAGGACGGTTGGGCGCTTTCTCCACAGGCCGGCACCATACGAACATATCTGCCGGCGGCTCTTTCCAGGGATCTTCCAAAATGCCGCCCTCGTAACTGATGTGGAACAAATTACGGTCGGTGCTGTAAGGTTTCGCCTTGGTCACCGGCACGGGGATATCATGTTTGCGCGCATAGTCGATCAAAGCCGACCGCGCATTGAGATCCCACAACCGCCACGGCGCGATGACTTTGATGCCGGGCCGAAGAGAATAGTAGGTCAGCTCGAAGCGCACCTGATCATTGCCCTTACCGGTGGCGCCGTGCGAAACCGCGTCGGCTTTTTCTTTGACGGCGACGTCGATCTGTCCTTTGGCGATTAGCGGCCGTGCGATCGAAGTGCCGAGCAAATACGATCCTTCATAAACGGCGTTGGCGCGGAGCATCGGAAAAACATAGTCTTTGACAAACTCCTCTCGCAAATCGCCGATAACGACTTTGCTCGCGCCGGTCTCGATCGCTTTGCGCTTGATCGCTTGCAGGTCTTCGCCCTGGCCCAAGTCGGCGCAGAACGCGATGACTTCGCAACCATATTGCTCTTTGAGCCACCGTAAAATGACCGAGGTGTCCAAGCCGCCCGAATATGCCAGAACTACCTTGCTGACTGTCATCGTCGCCCTACGACTCTAACGCTTTCCCGTCGTCGATTTTTTCTGCTTCAATTTCTTGAACGTTGAACTTTTGAACCCTTGAACCCTTTGAGCAACCACACCATGACTGCTTTCTGAGCGTGCAATCGATTCTCCGCTTGGTCGAAGGCGACGCATTGCGGGCTCTCCAGCACTTCAGGCGTGATCTCTTCGCCACGATGCGCCGGTAAGCAGTGCATCACGACCGCGTCTTTCTTCGCCATTTCGACCACGCGGCTGTTCACTTGGTAGTCGCAAAAGTCGTTGCGACGCGCTTGCGCTTCCTCTTCCTCCCCCATGCTGGTCCAAACATCGGTGTAGATCGCATCGGCACCAGCCACCGCCTCTTCGACCGACGGTGTCACGGTAATCTTGGCGCCGCTAGCGCGAGTTGTCTTCACGACGTCGGCGTCGGGCTCATAGCCTCTCGGGCAGGCGAGCGTAAACGAAAACGGTACGATCGCTGCCGCCTCCAACCAGGAATGAACCATATTATTGCCGTCGCCGACAAACGCGACCTTCAATCCGTCGAGCTTACCTTTTCGCTCGATCAGCGTTTGGCAGTCTGCCAGAACCTGACAAGGATGATAAAGGTCCGTGAGCGCATTGATTACGGGCACGGATGAAAATGCAGCCATCTCTTCGAGCGTCTGCTGGGCGAACGTGCGCACGCTGATGAGATCGACCCAGCGGGCCAAACTGCGCGCGCAGTCGGCCGGTGTTTCCCTGCTGCCGAGGCCGACTTCCGCCGGGCCCAAGAAAACCACATGGCCGCCCAATTGGCTCATGCCTATCTCAAAAGTGACCCGTGTCCGTAAGCTCGGCTTCTCAAAAACCAGCGCCAGTCCTTTTCCTTGTAACAGTCGGTGCGCGATACCACACCTTTGCTTGCGCTTGAGCTCGCCCGCAAGGGCTAGAATACCGTCGAATTCGCGCCGGCTCAGGCCATCGAAACTCAAGAAATCCCGTTTGCTCATGTCATGAAAATTGTAAGGCCGGATTATTGACGAGCCAAAACCGTTTCGAGGATCGTCAAGCCGCGATCGATATCGCTCTTCTTGATCGTCAGGGGCGGCGCGAAGCGCAGCACCTTTGAGGCTGTGCAGTTGAGCAGCAATCCCTCTTTGAGGCAAGCGTCGGCGATTTTGCTTCCTTCGATATTCAATTCAACGCCGATGAGCAGCCCTTTGCCGCGGATCTCGTGCATAAAAGAAAATCGCTTCTTCAGCGCCTCAAGCCCCTTGACCAAATATTTGCCCATCTGCACACAGTTCTTGAGCACTCCGTTTTTTAACAGCGCCGCCATGACCGCTGAGCCCGCGGCGCAGGATACCGGGTTGCCGCCGAAGGTCGATGCGTGACTCCCGGGCCGGAAACTATTGGCAACCTCTTCACGCGCCAGCATGGCGCCCAGCGGCAAACCGCCGCCCAGTGCTTTTGCCAAAGTCATGATGTCCGGCTTGACGCCGAAATGTTCATAGCCGAACAGTTTTCCGGTACGTCCCATGCCGGTTTGCACTTCGTCGAAAATCAGCAACAAGCCGCGCTGATCGCACAGCTCGCGAAGACCGAGCAAATAAATCTCATTCGCCACGATCACGCCGCCCTCGGCCTGAATCGGTTCTATTAGGATAGCGACGGTTTTCTGCGGGTCAATCGCCGCTTCCATCGCGCCGAGATCGTTATAAGGCACCTGGCGAAAACCCACGGGCAGCGGATCGTACCCGGCGCGGATTTTTTCTTGACCCGTCGCGGTCAAAGTCGCCAACGTACGCCCGTGAAACGAGTTGTGCGTCGAAATAATCTCATACTTGCCGCCCAATTTTTCAGAACCGTAGCGGCGCGCCAATTTGATCGCTGCTTCGTTGGCTTCGGCGCCGCTGTTACAGAAAAAGGCGCGGTCGGCGAAGGAATGGCGGCACAGCTCGCGGGCTAGCTCAGACTGCGGCTGAATATGATAGAGGTTGGAAGCATGCAACAGTTTTTGTGCCTGCTCTTTGATCGCCTTAACAATCGCCGGATGACAGTGACCTAAGCTGTTAACCGCAATGCCGGAGAGGAAATCGAGATATTCTTTGCCGTCGGCATCCCAAACCTTGCATCCCCTGCCTTTAACGAGCGCAATCGGTATCCGGGCATAAGTTTTCGTGACGTATTTATCGGTCAGCGCTGCGACATCTCGGTTTTTCATCACTTCCGCACCACCTCCGTCCCCACACCCTCCTTCGTGAAAATTTCCAGAAGCACCACGTGCTTCACCCGACCGTCGATAATATGGGTCTTTTCAACGCCGCCCTTGAGCGCGTTGATGCAACACTCGACTTTGGGAATCATCCCGGAGCCAACGACACCATCTTGGATCATCCGGCGGGCTTGACTCTCCTTGAGCGTGCTGAGAAGCGCGCCCTTTTTGTCTTTCACGCCTTCGATGTCCGTCATCAGAATCAGCTTCTCGGCATGAAGCGCCTCGGCAACCTCGCCGGCCACCAGATCAGCGTTGATATTGTAGGTCTCCCCGTCTTTGCCGACTCCGACTGGCGCGATGACGGGAATGAATTTGTTTTGGTCTAGCGACTCGATTATGAGCGGATTGATGCCGATGATCTCGCCGACCATCCCGATATCGATGATTTCCGGCGACTCCCCGTTCGCCGACGCCACCGTGACGTTCATCTTCTTGGCCAAAATGAGACCGCCGTCCTTGCCGCTCAGGCCCACTGCCATCCCGCCATGCTGGTTGATCAAGTTGACGATTTCCTTATTCACTTTGCCGACCAGAACCATCTCGACGATATCCAAAGTTTCTTGGTCGGTTACCCGCATGCCGCGCACATAGCGGCTGGTAATGCCCATCTTGTCGAGCACAGAGTCGATTTGCGGCCCGCCGCCGTGCACCACCACGGGATTGATACCGACGTACTTGAGCAGCACGATGTCTTGGGCGAAGCTGGCTTTGAGCTCCTCGTTTTCCATCGCATTGCCGCCATATTTGATGACGAAGGTCTTGCCGTAAAAGCGCTGAAAATAGGGCAGCGCCTCCATCAACACCTCTGCCTTGCCGATAAAATTTTCCATCAGGGGATCCTTAAGCCACCGGATTGCGCGCGAATAAGCTGGAGTGTTGGAGGAACGGAGTATTGGGTCTCTAACTCATCACTCCACCACTCCATCATTCCACTACTCCAGCCCCTATGAGACCATCGAGCCCAACGAAGCATGAATCTTTTTCAGGAGCCTGTTAGAGGATATAACGCGACAGGTCCTCATCCTTCAAGATCGGCGAGAGCCGCTCGCGCACATATTCGGCATCGATGGCCACTTCTTTGCCATGGATCTCGGGCGCCGAGAAAGAAACCTCGTCGAGCAGCCGCTCTAAAATTGTATGCAGCCGGCGGGCGCCGATGTTTTCCATCCGCTCGTTGACGTCCGAAGCGATCTGGGCGATTTCCTGAATCGCGTCTTCGGCGAATTTCAAGTGCACGCCTTCAGTTTCAAGCAGCGCCTCATACTGCTTGATCAGTGCATTTTTGGGTTCGGTCAATATGCGCACGAAGTCATCTTTGCTCAACGAGCTCAACTCCACGCGGATCGGGAAACGGCCCTGAAACTCGGGAATCAGGTCGGACGGTTTGGCGGAATGAAAAGCCCCCGAGGCGATGAAAAGAATATGATCGGTCTTGACCATGCCGTATTTGGTGTTGACCGTCGAACCTTCGACGATCGGCAATAGGTCCCGCTGGACTCCCTGACGCGAAACATCCGGGCCATTGACGGATTCCCGGCCGGCGATCTTGTCGATCTCGTCAAGGAAAACAATCCCTGACTGCTCGACGCGGCGGATGGCTTCACCTGTGACCTTGTCCATGTCGACCAGCTTGCTCGCTTCTTCCTGCGTCAAGATTTCCAAGGCTTCGGGAATCTTGACGGTCTTCTTCTTGGTTTTCTTCGGCATCAGGTTGGAAAACATCTCTTTCAAATTGAATTCCATACCTTCCATGCCCTGCGGCGTCAGCACTTCGATCATCGGCATCATCGATTGAGTCAGTTCGATTTCGACGAAGCGGTCGTCCATCTTGCCTTCTCGTAGCATCTTCTTGAGCTTGTCACGGGTGCCCTGCAGACGCGCGCTATCGACCGCTTCGCCATCAATCGCTTGGGCGGTCGCCGGCAGCAGCAGGTCAAGAACGCGCTCCTCGGCGACTTCGCGCGCTTTGATCTCGACCTTCTGTTTTTCTTCCTCTTTCACCATGTTGACTGCGAGATCGGTCAAGTCGCGAATGATCGACTCGACGTCGCGACCGACGTAACCGACTTCGGTAAATTTTGAGGCTTCCACCTTGATAAACGGCGCTTGCGACAGCTTGGCCAAGCGGCGGGAAATTTCGGTTTTGCCGACACCCGTGGGGCCGATCATGATGATGTTCTTGGGCGCGATCTCCTCGCGCAGATCCTCCGGCACCAGCTGGCGCCGCCAACGGTTCCGCAAAGCAATAGCGACGGCGCGCTTGGCTTCCTTCTGGCCGACGATATAGCGGTCCAGCTCCGAGACGATCTCCCGAGGCGTCATCACCGGTGCCGGCGAAGCAGTTCCGTCTGGCTGTATAGCTTTCAAATTGTCGGCCATTGGAATAATCACTCCTAACAATTTCCCCAGGAAATGCAATCTTTTAGGGGCGGTGGGGCAGTGCCGCGCTGAAGCGGCCGACAAGCGTCTGACGTCTTTTTCCGGCGGCCTGCTAAGATAATTCTTCGATCGTCAGCTGATCGTTGGTGTAAACGCAGATTTCAGCCGCCGCGCGCATCGCTTCCTCGGCGATGATGCGGGCATCCATCTGGGTATGCTTCACTAGAACCCGCGCCGCGGCCAACGCAAAATTGCCGCCGGAGCCGATCGCGATCACGCCATCATCGGGCTCAACGACATCGCCGGCGCCGGAGATTACCAACAAATCGTTCACATCCGCGACAATGAGCAACGCTTCGAGTCGCCGCAGCACACGATCCGTGCGCCAATCCTTGGCCAACTCCACCGCGGCGCGCTTGAGGTTGCCGCCGAACTGTTCCAACTTGGCTTCGAACTTCTCGAACAGGGTAAACGCGTCCGCCGTCGCGCCGGCAAAACCGGCGATTACTTTGTCGTGATGCAGCTTGCGCACCTTGCGCGCGCTATGCTTCATCACCGTCTGACCTATGCTCACCTGTCCATCGCCGACCACCACGACTTTACCACCGTGACGGATCGCTAATATGGTCGTGCCGTGCATCATTTTCGATTTTAGATTTTGGATTTTAGATTGCCGATTTCGGATCGATCAGATTAAATCATATAATATATTTGCAGACTGCTCAAAAAGATCTCAGAGGCGAGGCGCGCGACCGATTGACGAGCGCAGGCGTACTTAACCTGTACGTTGAAGCGAGGCAATGGAGCGCAACGAAGCATATGAGGCTTTTTCAGCAGTCTGCTAAGCGCGCGGATGCGCTTTATCATAAACCGCTGTCAATTGGTCCAAGTTCAAATGAGTGTACCGCTGCGTCGTCGAGAGACTCGCGTGGCCCAAAAGTTCCTGAATCACGCGCAGATCGGCACCGCTATTGAGCAGATGCGTGGCAAAACTGTGGCGCAATCCGTGCGGCCCCATCTTGATTGGGATTCCGGCCTGCTTCAAATGTTTCTCAACGATGCGCGCGACGCTCCGCGTCGTAATCCGCTCGCCCCGGTTATTGAGGAACACGGCGGTTTGACCTTTACAGGGTAGATTCCATTTCTTGCGAAGCTCTTGACTGTTTTTCTCCAGCGCTTCAAGGGCAACCTTCCCGATCGGCACGATCCGTTCCTTCGAACCTTTACCGATCACGCGAATAATTCCCAGGTGGATGTCGATATCGGCCCAGTTGAGCCCCACTAACTCGCTCACTCGGATACCGGTGGAATAGAACACTTCTAGAACCGCAAGATCGCGAACATCGAGCCCGGTCTTAATCTTAATCCCGCCCAACAACTGAAATGCGTCATCCACTGAGAGAAACGTCGGCAGCGGTTTTTCCTGCTTGGGCGAATGAATCAACAGCAGCGGATCTTTCTCAATCTGTTTTTGCGCAATCAGATAACGAAAAAATCCTTTTAAGGCAGCGAGTTTTCTGCCGACGGAACTTTTTTTCCGATCACGCGTCAACGCAGCCAGAAACGCACGGACGATGTGAATGTCGACCTTCCGCACATCGACCTGGCCAGCTGAGTCGAGACACAACTCCCGCTCTCTGAGAAAACCATGGAACTGCGCCAAGTCGCTCAAGTAGTTGCGTAACGTGTGCGGTGAAACGTTTCGCTCGTTGCGCAGGTGATCGTCGTATTGTTGAATGAGATCATCCAAGATCAAACACTCTCAAACTTAACAAACTGTAACATAGCGACCGAACCTTTGGAACGAGTCCGGAACAACTCAGGCCAAATTTTGACATGAAATGAGTTGCCGCATCGCGCGCTCGACTGGCAGGCCCGCGACTCCATTTTCGAGTCTATCGAATCGAGAACATGAGCGCTTTCTGTGCCACGCCGCCCAGAGCGTCGGTGACTTGGAAGGTAACGTTGCTATCGCCTCCGGTGACCGGGGTTCCGCTTATCCAGCCGGTTGCGGGATCAAGCATCACGCCGGAGGGGAGCGAGCCGCCAACCAGCGACCACGCGAAGGGTTTCTTGCCGGACCTTGCCGCCAAGCGAGCGCTGTAGCTTCTCGCCGCGCGGCCTACGGGCAACGACCGATTGCTAATGCTTACTGTTCCCACGGCGGAGATATTGAAACGCTGTGTGAGCGTGGCACCGAGCTGGTCGGTCACGCGAAGAGTGAACCGCGATCCTTTGACTAATGAGAGCGTGCCCGCAATTGTTTCTCCGATTAGATTCAAACCCGGAGGCAATACTCCGATGACCAGACCCACGCTGAAGGGTGGGCTACCGCCGTTGATATTCAGATCCACGTTGTAAGCGACGCCCATCTCGGCCGTAGGTAGCGTTGCGATGCCGAATGAGAGCGGTAACGTCGCATTCGAAATGGCATAAATCTTCCCTTCGCCGAAGGACACGACATAAAGTCGTCCATCCGGACCGACTTTTAAATCAGTGATACCGGCGAAGCCCGTCCCGATAATGGTTTCGTCCAATTCGGCACTGTTGTCCGCCACCATATCCGCTAGCCCGGCGCCGCTGAAGACAAAACCATTTCGCGTGCCATTAGGTTTGAAGTGGTAAAGATTGCCGTTGTTGATATCGCCGACAAAGACATCGTTCTCGTATTCGGCGCCCAGATTTGCGGAGTCGAGAAAAACGATCGCCGTCGGTCCTACTGTATTGAGCCAGGAAAACTTAGGATCGCCATAGTGTGAGCCGGCCATCGAAAATAGGTCGGTTACATTGTTCGAATTGCGCGCGTCGGGACCCATGATTTTCTCCCAACCGCTATTGAAACCAGGTTCAACCAAATTGATTTCGTCGAAAAAGTTAGGCCCATTCTCCGTCATCCAAAGCTTATCGGTCATCGGATCGAAATCCATGCCGAACGAATTGCGTATGCCGTACGCAAAGTATTTGGCCACGTTTGCACCCTGGGAGAAGAAAGGATTATCGCTCGGGATCGATCCATCGTCATTGAGCCTCAGAATCACCGAAGTGTCGTCAGGTGCGGGACCGCCTGGGAAGTTTTGCAATTGACCATCGCGGTTCAGATCGCCGATGACAACGTAGAGCTTTCCATCTGGGCCAAAGGTGATGACGCCGCCGTCATGATTCGGCCCCGGCGTAACTGGTAAATTGAGAATAAGCACCGGACTTGTCAGTGTCGTGCCATTCCACGTGTAGCGGTAGACTCGATTTCCGGCAGGTGACCCGGAGGTATCACCACTTGTGCTGCTTTCGGTGTAATAGAGATAAATGAAAGGACTGGTCGGAAAATTAGGATGAACCGCGATCCCCAGCATTCCTCTCTCGGATGCGTTATCGACCGCGACATCAAGAACCGCGCTCGACTGCAGCGCGCCGGAGATCACCCGGCGAACCTGCCCGTTGTCTTTCTGTAGTACTAAAATGTCATCCGTTCCGATAAACGCCATCGTCGTCGGAGCGCTTAAACCCGCCGTAATCTCCGTGATGGATAAGTTCGGGTCTGTGAAACTCGGAGCGCCGAGGGCGGGAGAATACGCAGAGAGCCAAGCGACTAAGAGAACCAGGAATCTTTTCATTCAAGCGACCTCCTGACGGCTCAAATTATATCTGCTCAATGCGCCCGCGCCAACGGATGTTCGTCGGAGTTCTGGTTCTCCTGCAAGCATGGTGTTAGTCTTGTCCTGTATTGTCGACAATGTTCATGTTGGGCGAAGAAAACATTTCTTTTAATAACTGCCGTGGCGACACGCTGAGCGGTGTTTTGCACCATCCGGCGACGGAAAATCCCAACGGCGCAGTGATTCTTTGCCACGGCATGGAGTCGGATAAGAATAGCGAGAAGCTGATTTATCTCAGTCGCGAATTGGCGAAACAAGGAACTCTCGCGCTTCGTTTTGATTTCTCATATGTCGGCGAGTCGAGCGGCAACTTCGCCGACATTACTTACAGCGGAGAGGTGGAAGATTTGAGAGCGGCGTATGCGCTTATCGAGCATCACCGACCCGGCAAAACCGCGATTCTCGGTTCCAGCATGGGCGGCACGATCGCGCTACTTTTCGCCGCCGAAGAGCCGAAGATTTCCGCCCTGGTTACGCTCGCCGCGCCGCTCCATCCCGAAAACTTTCCCAAGCGAGTTTTAACTGCCGCGCAACTCCAACAGTGGCGTGATTGCGGCTTTACGATTTACAACGGCCTGCGTCTTAACATTTCGCTGCTCGCGGACTTGGAACAAATCGACGTGCCGGCGGCGGTGCAAAAGATTCAATGTCCAGTATTGATCTTGCACGGCGACGCCGACGAAGTCGTGCCGGTGGAAGAAGCCTATGAGCTCGACGCCTCCCTGCGCCATTCGAAGCGTCTTTTGATATTCAAAGGCGCCGACCATCGCCTGTCTGATCCCGTTGCGATGCAACGCGCGCTTACCGACGCGCTGGATTGGCTCACCCGACATGTAAGGTAAAATTTGAACATGAAAACACGGCGTCCCTTCATCGGCACGCTGCTATTTTTCTTTTCACTCACGAGCGCCTGCAGCCGCGATCTCAGTACCGCCCAGGGAGTAGCCGAAGAATTTGTTGATCACCACTACGTCGCAATCGATTTGCAAAAGGCGAAAACGCTTGCCGTCAGTGTAGCTCTGAACAAAGTCAATGAAGAGATTCGCTTGACCGCGGGTCAGAAAATCGATGCATCGACACAAAAACCACGAGTCCACTACGCTCTGCTGGAGAAAAAAGAGGGCGATCAGCGGGCGTCGTTTCTCTACGAGGGAACGATTCAGTCGGACGACGGCACTTCGTTTAGCCGAAAATGGTTGATCACCGCGCGCAAAGAAGGAAACCACTGGCGTGTATCGAATTTCACGGAATCTGACTAAGAACCAAAATTACAAAATGCGAAACTCGAAATCCGAAATTCGAAACAATTTCAATCATCAGAAATTCAATTGCCCAAATGAGCCGTTTTTGGATTTCGTAATTGGCATTTAATTCTTCGAGTTTGTTTCGGATTTCGATATTCGGATTTCGGATTTTATTCGGTGCGTCTTGGCGCAATGAAAAGTGTCGAGCACCAACCCGAGACTCGAAACTAAAAACTCGAAACTGCCAGCCGAATGGCTCGCTACGCTCCAGCCGGCTGCGCGCTCGCCGAGGGTGGCGCCACCTCTTTGGGCTTAGGCTTGATCTGTAATGCCAGGCCTGCGGCGATCATCGCGATCGCTCCGCCGGATAGAAAGACAAAGGTGTAATCACCGACGTAATCGCGAACCGCACCCGCAGCCGAAGACATGATCGCCGCGCCGATCTGGTGCGACATGAAAATCCAGCCGTAGACGTTGCCCACGTTCTGCCTGCCGAAAGTATCCGCCGTGATCGCCATCGACGGCGGCACGGTGGCGAACCAATCAAGACCGTAGATCACGGCAAACACCACCAAACCAGAGAAGTCTCGCGCAAACGGCAGAAGTAGCAACGACACGCCGCGCAAAGCATAAACCAACGCGAGCCACTTGTGCGGCTGCACTCGGTCAATCATCCAGCCCGAGAAGGTCGTGCCCACGATATTGAGCGCGCCCATGATCCCCACCAGAGAGGCCGCGGTGATTTGGGGAATACCGATCTCGATCTCATGTGGGATTAGATGTACGCCGATCAACCCGTTGGCCGTGCCGCCGCAAACGAAAAAGCTGCCACACAACAACCAAAAAGTCGGATTGCCCAAAAC
The DNA here is from genome assembly GCA_035637295.1 of Verrucomicrobiia bacterium. Lineage (GTDB taxonomy): Bacteria > Desulfobacterota > Binatia > UBA9968 > UBA9968 > DP-20. Next base: position 32,561 of record DASPXM010000285.1, on the reverse strand, counting down.
TTCCCGGGGCGTGATCGTGGCGTTTTTTGCGGACATACCGCGCAACGACGCGGCACTGCCGGCGCTCGCCGCGCCCGGCTGCCCTGCGCCGTACGGCTGCAATCCGACATCTGCAGGATCGTCGCGCATGAAAAGAAAAATCAGCGGCAACAAGAAGACGGCTAAAACGATGAGGGTCATCGATCCAATGCGCCAACCCGAGTAAGCAATCATAGCCATGAAAAACGGCAGAAAAATCAGCTGGCCGGTCGAGCTCGCGCTTCCGAGAATGCCCAAGGCGAGGCCGCGCCGCGCGACAAACCAGCGATTACCGACCGTGGCGGTAAGGACGGAGCCAACTCCACCGGCGCCAATACCGACAATGACTCCCCAGACCAGAAAAAACTGCCAGAACTCGTTCATGGCTACGGTACCGCTGACACCCGTAATCAGCAGCAGCAGACTCCCCAACATGACCTTGCGCGGTCCGTAGCGGTCAATCAAAAATCCGCTGATCGGCGCAGCCACGCCAAAGAGCAGCAGATTCATGCTGATCGCTGATGCGATGAGCGCCCGGCTCCAGCCGAACTCGGACTCCAATGGGTGAATGAGCACGGACGGCGACGAGCGCACGCCGGCGCTGATCAAGGTTGTTAAAAAACAAAGCGAAACGACGAACCAACCGTAATAAAAGGGCAACGATAACGGTGGGCGTTTAATGCTGAGATCAAAACTCTTGTTGTCCATCTCTTCATATAAACATCTTTGGTAGATTTCACAAACGACTCTGAACAAGGGCCGATTCCATGGCCCGCAACCGGTCAAGACTCGCTATTTCTCTCGTTGAAACGCCGTGCTATCAATGTCCGCCATGAGAAATTTGATTGCCCTTCTGGCCGTCGCCGGAACTCTCATCATCAACTCGACGGCGGCAAGCGCCGAGTATCGCGAAGAAATTCCATTCGTCCCGACGCCCATCGAAGTCGTCGATCGCATGCTTGAGCTCGCGGAAGTGAAGAAGGGTGATGTGGTTTACGATCTCGGCAGCGGCGATGGACGAATTGTTATCCGCGCCGCGAAAAAGTTTGGCGTCAAAGCCGTAGGGATCGAAATGGATAGCTGGCTGCTCGACAAAGCACGCAAGGATGCCAGAGCCGCGGGTGTCACCCACCTGGTCGCATTCCGCGCCGAGGATGCGCTCAAAGCCGACATCTCGCGGGCCACCGTGGTGACGCTCTATATGCTTCCGTGGTTCAACGAAGCGATGAAACCGAGCCTGAAAAAATTTCTCAAGCCCGGCGCGCGCATCGTCGCCCACGATTTCGGCATTGAAGGCTGGAACCCAGATGTGAGCGTAAAGTTGCCTGAGTTTGAACTAAAACCTGGCGGGTACAAGCACCAGCATACGTTGTATTTGTGGCGGATTGCCGAAGAGCGCGTTAACAAAAGGTTCTAATCGATCGCCCATAATTTCTAGCGGTGTTATTTAATCTGCCTTCTCACAAGGGGCGGACCTGATATACGCTGGACTACCAATATCCGCCGGCCAATACATCCGCCGCCAATTTGATCGCACTCTTCAAAGTAAACGTCTCGCTATAAAGCGCCTTCCCGACGATCACGCCCTCGACGCCGTCCTTTTCCAGGGGCAGAAGTTTGCGGATGTCATCGAGGGTCGCAACGCCGCCCGAGGCGACGATCGGGACTTTCACCGACCTGGCGATTTTTAAAGTCTCGTCAACGTTCACGCCTTCACGTGTCCCGTCGCGACTGATGTCGGTGTAAATGATCCGTGAGACGCCGTCACCCTCGCAACGCTTTGCCAATTCAACGGCACCCATAGGTGTAGTTTCTTTCCAGCCTTTGACTGCGACTTTGCCCCGGCGGGCATCGATGCCGACGACGATTTTCCCAGGAAACTTATTGCAGGCGGCGCGGAGAAATTCCTCGTTGTCGTAAGCAGCCGTGCCAATCACGACGCGACACGCTCCGAGATTCAACGCGGCCTCGACGGCTTCAATCGAGCGCAACCCGCCTCCCAGCTCGACGAAAAGACCGGATTGTTTACAAATCGTTGCGATTTCCTCAGTGTGCACCGGTCGCCCTTCGACGGCGCCGTTGAGGTCGACGACGTGAATGAAGGTTGCGCCTTCGGCGCGCCAGTGTTGCGCGGCGTCGACGGGATTTTCAAAATAGATCGTTTCCTTGTCCATCTCGCCTTGAACTAGACGCACGCAGCGGCCGTCTTTGAGATCGATCGCGGGAATGATCAGCATAGACTTAGTTTGATGCGACGAATCGTCCAAAGTTGGCGAGAATCCGGAGGCCCAGTTCCTGACTCTTTTCCGGATGAAATTGACAGGCGAAGAGACGATCCGTAGCAATACTGGAGACGAATGAATTACCGTAATCCGTTTTTGTCGCAACAATGGAGCTCTCGTCCGGGACGACGTAAAACGAGTGCACAAAGTAAACGTAATCGCCGCTGGCAATCCCTTCCAGGAAAGGCGACTCCTTTTTTTTCTCGATCCGGTTCCAGCCCATGTGCGGCACTTTGAGATCTTCCAAAGCGTGAAACCCCACGACTTTTCCGGCAAACAGATCCAGGCCTTTTTGTCTGCCGAACTCTTCGCTTTCTGAAAACAGCAGCTGTAAACCGAGACAGATTCCTAAGAACGGTTTTCCCCGCCGCACGATTTCTTGAATCGGCTCGATCAGGCCAAACTTGCCGAGGTTTTCCATACAAGCGCTAAAAGCGCCGACTCCCGGCAGGACGACACCGCGAGCCGCATCGATCTCGCTCACGTCGCGGGTCACCACGGCGTTGAAGCCGACGTGTTCCAGCCCTTTCTGCACGCTGCGCAAATTGCCCATGCCGTAATCGATGATCGCAATCATGAAAATCTTTTACTACCTTTGCATTTCTTGAACTTTGAACCCTGAACATTGGAATCATTCGAAACCGGCCGGAGCTCGAAGGTTCAAAGTTTAAGGTTCAATGTTCAAGAACTATAAGCTGCCTTTCGTCGACAGCACCCCTTGAAGCCGTGGATCGAGTTGCGTCGCCATGTCCATGGCGCGAGCAAAAGCCTTGAAACACGCTTCAATGATATGATGCGGATTTTCGCCGCGCACGACGTCGATATGCAGATTCATGCCCAGCTGATTGACGAATCCTCCAAAGAACTCGTGCGGTAAGTCGGTGTCGAAGTCACCGACACGCCCCGGGCGTATCTTGACGTTATAAAAGAGATAAGGCCGGCCGCTGAGATCGACGACCACTTCGGCCAGCGCTTCGTCGAGCGGGCAACTCGCCTCGCCAAAGCGGCGGATGCCGTGCTTGTCGCCGAGGGCGTCCTTGAAAGCTTGACCCAACGCGAGGCCGACGTCTTCGACCGTGTGATGATAGTCGACTTCAAGATCGCCTTTCGCGTCGAGATCGATGTTGAAAAAACCATGACGGCTGAAGCTATCCAGCATATGGTTCAAGAACGGCATCCCAGTTTGAATTCGTGCTTGACCGCTGCCGTCGATATCTAACTTAACTGTAATATCGGTTTCTTTTGTTTTGCGGCTGACTTTGCCCATCCGTCCCATGGTTGCTCCTTCCTAGCGAAAGCGGGCTTCTACCGAGCGTGCATGATCGTCGAGCCCTTCGAGTCGCGCCAAATGGGTAATCTTCGGCGCCAAAGCTTTTAAAGCGCGTTTCTCGGCGTGGATGATCGTAGTACGTTTGAGAAAATCATGAGTGCCGAGCGGCGAAAAAAACCGCGCGCTCCCACCGGTGGGGAGCACATGATTGGGTCCCGCTAAATAATCCCCCAGCGGTGGCGCCGAGTAAGGCCCGAGAAACATCGCGCCGGCGTTGCGAATCTGCTTTGCCAGTTTTTGCGGCTGTTTGACGATCAGTTCGATGTGCTCCGGCGCAATGGCATTGGCCAGCTCGATCATTTCTTTCTGGCCGCGCACGACGATGATTGCGCCGTACTTAGCCAGCGCCTTGAGCGTGATCGCCTGCCGTTTCGTATTTCGAAGCAGAGTGTCGATCGCACGTTGAACCTTGAGCGCCGTCGCCATTGACGTTGTCAAGCACAATGCAGCGGCCAATTCATCATGTTCGGCCTGCGAAAGCATGTCAGCCGCAACATGAAGGGGTTCCGCCGAATCATCCGCCAGCAGCAAAATCTCGCTCGGCCCGGCGATCGAGTCAATATCGACCTCGCCGAAAACCATTCGCTTGGCGGTGGCGACGAATATATTTCCCGGACCAACGATTTTGTCGACTTTCGGAATCGTTTGGGTGCCGAATGCCATTGCAGCCACGGCCTGAGCGCCGCCGACACGGAAAATGCGGTCAACCCCGGCAATGTGCGCGGCGGCGAGAATAATTGCCCCGTCGCTGCCGATGGGTGAGGTCATGATAATTTCTTTGACGCCGGCAATTTTGGCCGGAATCGCATTCATCAGAACCGTGGAAGGATAGGAGGCCTTACCGCCAGGCACATACACGCCGACCCGTTCCAGGGGCGTGATTCGTTGACCGAGCAACATGCCGAGCGGGTCGCGATACTGCCAGCTTTTCTGCAGGTGGCGGCGATGAAACGCCGCGATTCGTTTAGCGGCAAGTTTTAAAGCCGCCAAGTCTCGCGGCGCGACTTTGGCGAGCGCGCGCCTGATCTCCGCTGGTTTTACTTCCATCGTCACAGGTGACAGGCGCACACGGTCGAACAGCCGCGTGTAACGCAATACCGCCTGATCGCCACGCCGCTCCACGGCAGTAACGATTTCAGAAACGCGCCGCTCGATCCCGCCCTCGCGGGTACCGCGGCGGTCGAGTATTTTCTTGAGCAGCGGTTTGAATCCGGCATCGGTCGTCTTAACTAATCTGATCGTCATTCCAACTGACCAATTTCGATTCTTACACTCTCAAATGTGAGAATTTATCTCTAACAATTTACGCTCCCGACCGTACTGACAAAAAATGTTATCGCACCAAGACGCCAAGCACGCAAAGAAAGACTTTTACTTAGTTTTCCGAACCTTGGCGCCTTGGCGCCTTGGCGCGAGTCACAGTTTTTCCGAATCCCTTGATCCAAAATTCCTCTGAAAATTTCAAATATCTTTGGCTAGATTTTGGATTTTAGATTTATGCCTTCGAACTTTTGAACGCTTGAACCTTGAACGAACATTAGCCCTTCACCCGCTCGATGTGCGCGCCCAACTGAGAAAGCTTTCGTTCGATCTGTTCGTAGCCGCGGTCCAGATGATACACCCGCGAAACTTCCGTCGTGCCGTTGGCGACCAAGCCGGCGAGAAGCAGCGCCACGCTCGCGCGCAGATCGCTCGCCATCACCGGCGCGCCGGAGAGCTCGTGCACGCCCCGAACCACTGCGCGATTTCCCTCCAGTTGAATCTGCGCACCCATGCGGTCCAGTTCCTGCGCGTGCATAAAACGATTCTCGAATATCGTTTCCGTGATGATGCTCACGCCGTCGGCGACCGCCATCAGCGCCATCATTTGCGCCTGCAAGTCGGTGGGAAATCCGGGATAGGGCAGAGTTGTGACATCGACGCTTTTGATATTCCCGCTGCGCTCAACTTTGATCCCGACTTCATCGGCTGTGTATACGACGCCGGCTTCCTTGAGCTTGATCAGAAAAGCCTCGAGATGATCCGCGCGCGCACCTCTGACCAGCACGTCGCCGCCGGTGATCGCCGCGGCAATGACGAAACTGCCGGCTTCGATGCGGTCAGGAATGATCCGATGGGTTGTTCCATGCAAAGCATCAACACCTTCGATTTGAATAATGTCGGTGCCGCTACCCTGAACCCTCGCCCCCATTTCGTTTAATACGCTTGCGAGATCATCGATCTCGGGTTCCTTGGCGGCATTCTCGATGATCGTCGTGCCCTCGGCCAAAGTCGCCGCCATCATCAGATTTTCGGTGGCGCCGACCGACGGAAGATCCAGATAGATTTTTGCGCCGCGCAAGCGCGATGCGTTTGCTTCCACATAGCCGTGCGATTGCTCGATCGTCGCGCCCAACGCTTCCAGGCCTTTTAGATGGAGGTTGATCGGCCGTGCCCCGATGGCACAGCCACCCGGCGTTGAAACTCGCGCTCGGCCGAAGCGAGCCAGCAACGGCCCAAGCACCAAGAAAGACGCCCGCATCGTTTTCACCAGGTCATAGGCGGCTTCGAATTTATTGATCCGGTTTGCTTGCAGCGTCAAATCGTCGGCGCCGTTTAGCCAGCTTTGATGGTCATGCTTATCGCCCAATCCAGAAAGCAGTTTGAGTGTGGTGCGGATATCAGCTAGATGAGGCACGCCCTGATACGTGCAAGGCTCGCTGGTCAGCAGGGAAGAGATCAGTACCGGCAACGCTGCATTCTTCGAGCCGCTGACCCTGACTTCCCCGGCGAGGCTCTTACCGCCTTGTAAAATGATCTTGTCCACTTGCTTTTGCGTCCTTAGGTTGATTTCGTGCTTTTGCCGACCAGCTTCGCCATAACCACACGATCCCGGCCGGCGTAGTCTTGAAAGACGGTCACACCCGTGTAGCAACCGCCTCCGGCGAATAACCGTGCGACTTTTTCTCCCATATCGGCGCCGATTTCTACGGCGACGGCGCCATTCGGCGCCAAGTGATCACTGGCCTCGCGCGCGATCCGCCGGTAGAAGTCGAGCCCGTCGACGCCGCCGTCCAACGCGCCACGCGGTTCCCAGAGGCTCACTTCCGGTGCTAAAGCATCTATCTCCGCTGAGCGAATATAGGGTGGATTTGAAACGATCAAGTCGAATCGTCCGGCAATTTCGCCGATGGGTTCGAAAAGATCGCCGTGCAACAAACGAACTCGTTCGGACGCGCCGTAACGCGCCGCATTGCTCCGGGCGATTTCCAAAGCCTCAATGGATACATCGGTCGCCCAAATCATCGATGACGGTAATTCTCTCGCTAGGCTTACTGCAATGGCGCCGCTCCCTGTGCCGACATCGAGAATCTTAAATGCTTTATTCTCTGGAAATTCTCGCGCGAGCTCAAGAGTAATCTCTACCAACCGTTCCGTTTCCGGTCGCGGGATCAACACGTCGGGCGTAACGCGAAAATCGAGTGACCAAAACTCTTGTCGCCCTGTGATATGGGCCACCGGTTCGCGCCGAATGCGCCGAAGCAAGAGCTTCTCGTAGTGCCGCATTTGCTCAGGGCGCAACGGCATGTCCGAAAAAAGAACAAATTGCTCCTTCGTCAGCTTCAAGACATGGCTCAAAAGGGTTTCAGCATCGAGACGCGCTGTCTCTATGCCCGCTTCGATCAGACATTTGACATTCTCACGGACTACCGCCTGTATCGATACGGTGGCAGCGCTAGTTGTTATCGGGGTCTGACTTTCCATCTTGCTCTTGCGGCTTTCCCGTCGCTTTTAACACCTCAGCCTGGTAGTGCGTGATCAGCGCATCGACGATGTCGTCAATTTGCCCTTCCATCACTCTGTCCAACTGATAGATTGTGAGATTGATCCGGTGATCCGTCAGCCGCCCCTGAGGAAAATTGTAGGTGCGGATGCGCTCGCTGCGATCGCCGCTCCCCACCATCGACTTGCGGGTCGCGGCGATTTCGGAGCGCTGCTCTTCTTGTTTCTTTTCGAGTAATCGGGCGCGGAGAATCTTCATGCCCTTGGCGCGGTTTTTATGCTGCGATTTTTCATCTTGGCACGAGATGACGATACCCGTCGGGATATGCGTGATGCGCACTGCGGAGTCGGTCGTATTGACGCTCTGCCCGCCCGGCCCGGATGAACGAAACACGTCGACGCGAATTTCTTTCGGATCAATGGCGATTTCGACTTCGTCGGCTTCGGCTAACACTGCCACCGTTACCGCCGACGTGTGAATCCTTCCAGACCCTTCGGTCACTGGCACCCGCTGGACGCGGTGCACGCCGCCTTCGAATTTGAGGCGGCTGTACGCGCCCTGCCCCTCGATGCTCATGATGATTTCTTTGTAGCCCCCAAGGCCGGTCGGGCTAGAGCTCATCATTTCGACCCGCCAGCGGCGCGACTCGGCGTAGCGCGAGTACATGCGAAAAAGTTCTGCGGCGAACAACGCCGCTTCATCGCCGCCCGTTCCGGCGCGGATTTCAACGATGACGTTCTTTGCGTCGTTGGGGTCTTTCGGGAGGATTAGAGTTTTAAGCCGGTTTTCCAGCGCCTCTTTGCGCTCGCGCAACGCTGCAAGTTCTTCTTTGGCGAGCTCCCGGATCGCCTCGTCCGGTTCTTCCAGGAGTTGCCGATTGTCGTGGATTTCTCGTTCGACCTTACGCCACTCACGATAGCAAGTGACAATCTCTTCCAGTTCGGAGCGCTCCTTGGCGAGCTTGGAATATTCCCGCTGATGGCCGAGCATCTGGGGATCGGACATCATTCTTTCCAAGTCCATATAACGCTTTTCGACTTCGGCTAGTTTATCAAGCATGATGAGCTCACGATCCAGACCAATCGCGCAAAATAAAAAAAGGGCAAAGGGATCATCGCTACCCTTTGCCCTTTCCCTTCCTGCAATAGCCTAGTAAATCACATTCAGTCCCGGTCCTCCGCCGAACTCAGTTTTTCAGTCCGTATTTCCTTCTAAATTTTTCTACTCGACCAGCCGAGTCGACGAATTTCTGCTTGCCGGTGAAGAAGGGGTGGCAGTTGGAGCAAATTTCCACGTGAATGTTCCCGACTGTGGAGCGCGATTCGACGACTTGTCCGCAGGCGCAAACAATCTTGGCCGATTTATACTCCGGATGGATTCCTGGCTTCATAAGATCCTCTCAATAGATACTTTTTATAACACAAGGACTATCGAGCTTCAATTGGCGCGCGACCGGGCGCTTCGATGGACCAAGACCCGTTGCAGGCTAAAAACGCCTGGCTTGGAAAACTCTTAGATTGCCAAATAGCGTGTTAACTCTTAAAATACGAGAAAAATCGGATGGTCATTGACCGCCAGCACATTTGCAGGATTTCCGATCAGGAAATACTGCCGGAGAATCGGAGGGCTTAAGCGAATTATGAGCAAGCCGGAACCAAGCAATTCATCGAATCGAATATTAGTCCCACCTATGCCGCTAAAAGCCGACAACACTCGGCTCGATTTTAGCTTCCTTGCGGACTTAGCGCTAAAAACGGTGTATGCAGATGCGAATTGCACCACTGAAAGGGCGGCCGACAAACTTAAGTTGTCGATGCCCGTGACGGAAGATCTGCTGCAGCACCTGTATCGGGAAAAATTTGTCGAAATCCGCGGACTTATCAGTTACGGGAACAGTCGATACGGCCTCCTCGATCGGGGCTGGCAGCGCGCCCAGCAGTTATTGGACATGAACGGCTACATCGGCCCGGCGCCGGTCTCCTTACAAGACTATAGCGAAATGGTCATCCGTCAGAGTGCGGCTCGGGATCCCATACAACCCGAATCGGTGCGCGGCGCCATGTCAGGACTGGTTTTGCCTGACGCTACAGTGCAGACACTAGGGCTCGTCGCCAACTCGAGGCGGAGCCTCTTCATGACCGGCCCATCCGGCAACGGTAAGACCACCATCGCCACGGCGTTACACACCGCTCAACATGGCGAGATTTGGATTCCCTACGCCATCGAAGTCGATGGGCAAGTAATCAAAGTATTCGATCTGCACAACCACCACGCCGTTCCCGTAAAAGATATCGACCGCTATGACGAGCGCTGGATACTAATCAAGCGGCCCATCGTGATCGTCGGCGGCGAAATGACCATTGAAACCATGGATTTGATCTACAGCTCCACCGTCAGATTCTATGAAGCGCCGTTTCAAATGAAATCGAACGGCGGCACGCTGGTAATCGACGACTTCGGCCGCCAGCGGGTCGATCCCCATGATCTACTTAATCGCTGGATCGTTCCGCTCGAGGGGCGCGTCGACTATCTTACCTTACACACGGGGAAGAAGATCGAGGTACCGTTCGAGCAGTTATTGATCTTTGCCACTAACCTCGATCCCAGCGATTTGGTCGATGACGCTTTTCTGCGCCGCATGGGGTATCGGCTCTACGTCAATCCACCCGACCGGGAGATGTACACCGCGATCTTTCAGCAATTCGTGCAAGCCAGCGGCTTCGACTACGATCCCCAGCATCTGGAATATGTTTTTCGCTTATACGACACCGACAAACGTCCGCTCCGCGGCTGCGAGCCACGCGATCTGATCCAACGCTGCGCCGATCTCTGTAAGTATGAAAATCGCCCGATGGTTCTTTCGAACGAGCTGCTCCATCTCGCCTGGCAGAATTACTTTGGCGCCGCGCCGACGGTAAATTAACGAAATGTTAGAGACTTCACTCGAAGAGTTGGACGGAAGGAGGCAAGCATGACGCCCCAACCGACACGGTCAATTTGCCTTCAGCTAGTCGTTATTGCGCTGCTATTGTCACTTTACGCCTGCACGTCCTCTCCCGAGCTGATCTCCGAGGTTTCCGTGGAAGACAAGATCTCGAGGCTCAGGATCGGCCAAAGCAACAAGTCTGAAGTTGAAAGCATCTTCGGAGTCGAGCACGGCAATGATCGCATGCGATGGGCATATAATTTTGACGACAGACAGTTTGAGATTTCGGAGCGTAGATATGGCCCTGGTGTAGGGGTGCTACCCGTCGCTGCCGGTACCGTGCCCACCAACACTCGAGCCCTGGTGACCCTTACTTTTAACGAGGGTGGCGTTGTCAAACGCATCGAGGTCGCCCGCTTCTTTGACGAGCCTTTTGTCAACGACTACTGGTACCTGGTCAGAGAACCGGCAAAAGAACCGTTGCAGTCGATCGCCGTTATAGCAGAATCGGTCGGGTTTAAAGTCGCCGGCCTAGACAAAGACGCCGACACTTTCACCTTAGAAGATCCCAACAGCAAGGCACGCGTCGCCGTCAAATTAGACGGCCAGGTTCTCCGCGTGACGTCGCGAAATCCACATCATCGTTTGGCCAATGAATACCGCGCCTACTCCAAGCGCGAGAGCGCGCTGACAAGCAGCATCGCAGATTCTGAACTCGTGCAGTGAGCCGAGTCAGAACTGAACAGCCGTCCACGACGAAGAGTTCCGGAAAAATCAAGTAAGAGATTTTGGTGGAGCCGAAGGGAATCGAACCCTCGACCTCTTGAATGCCATTCAAGCGCTCTCCCAACTGAGCTACGGCCCCACGAGAAGAAGGACTGAGTGCTGAGCAATGAGTACTGAGTCAAAATTAGGGAACCGGGCCAGAAAAGTCAACCTACATCGAACAACGCGTAAGAATCTAACGTTACGCTGAATCCTTGTTCCCACGACTCAACACTCATCACTCGTTACCCAGTGCTTTTTACTTCCCTCGAACCAGCTCCTCGGCGTGCCGGCGCGTCTGCTCGGTAATTTTGACACCGCCGAGCATGCGCGAGACCTCGTCGACTCGCTCGCGGTCCGAGAGTCGTTGAACTCGGGTGAAGGTTCGGCCTTTCTCGACTTCCTTTTGGACGACGAAGTGAGCGTCAGCGATGGCGGCGATTTGCGGCAGGTGGGTCACGCTGATCACTTGATGGTGGACTGCCACCTGTTTGAGTTTTTTACCAACGATTTCGGCGACTCGCCCTCCAACTCCCGCATCCACCTCATCGAAGAGCAATGTCGAAACCACGCCCGGCGTCAAGACCAGCGCTTTCAGCGCGAGCATCAGGCGCGAGAGTTCCCCGCCGGAGGCGATCTTTGCGAGGGGTTTCACCGGTTCTCCAGGATTCGGCGAAAAATAGAACTCTACCTGGTCCATACCTCGCTCGGCGAGCTTTTTGCCGCCAATGAAAAATGGCGGGACATCGGCCTTTTCATCGTGGGTGACGAAGCGAGCCTCGAACGTGGTATCCGGCATGCCCAGGCTTTTGACTTCTTTTTCCATTTCACGCTTGAGCTTTTTCGCAGCGCGCTGCCGCTCGTTCGAGATTTTCTCCGCCATCTCCCAGGCGTTTCGGCGCGCCTCCGCAAACGCTTTTTCCAAGCCTACGATTTGTTCCTCGCTTTGCTCGAGGCTCTCGAGAGATTCCTTGATTTCCCCATGCATCCGTAAAATTTCGTCGACGCTGGCGTTGTACTTACGTTTGAGACGCTGGATTTCCGCGAGGCGGTCCTCAAGTTGCTCTAAGGCTCTCGGGTCGAAGTGCACACGCCCGGCGTAGCGCCGCAGTTGCGTTGCGACTTCTTGCAGTTGTGCCAAAGAGGACTCAAGCAGCTCGACGGCCGGCTGCAAGTTCGGGTCGATCCCGGCCAGTTCCTTTAGCCTGACGGTGTATTTTCCAAGCCGGCTCACCAATGCGGCATCGCCTTCGTAGAGAAGTTCCTCTCCTTCACCACATCCTTGATGCAACTTCTCGGCGTGGACAAGGATGCTCTTGTCCGAGCGGAGTTCTTCCTCTTCGCCTGATCTCAGCCGTGCCTGAGCGATCTCCTCGACTTGCGTCTCGAGCAGCGCTTTCTCCCGACGCCGGTTGTCGAGTGCTGCGCGGTTCTGTTGGAGCCGGTCCCAAGCGCCCGACAGGGCATCGAAGTTGGCTTTCATCGACTTCGCGCTCTCATCCAGGTCCGCAAACGCATCGAGCAAGTTCAAATGGGTCTCCGGCTGCAACAACGTGTGGTGCTCGTGCTGGCCATAGATGTGCACTAGCGAAGTACCCACTTCGGCGAGCAAACCGAGGGGGCAGAGGCTGCCGTTCAAGTAGATTCGATTCTTGCCCGAGCGATTGAGAATCCGGCGGATCACCAGCTCGCCTTCAATTTCGAATCCCGCTTCGCCGAGCTTGGACTCGATCACCGGCGGCACGGTCTCGAACAACGCTTCCACGGTCGCCTCCTCTTCCTTGTGACGTATAATATCTGAGCCACCCCGCTCGCCCGAGATCAGCCCCAGGGCATTGAGAATAATCGATTTACCCGCGCCGGTTTCCCCGGTAATGATGTTCAACCCCGGTCCCAACTCCAGCACGACCTCGTCGATAACGGCGAAGTTCTTGATGCGAAGTTCGCGCAGCATAGCCCGGCGTTATTAGCGCTCTCCCCATTTCAGTTTTTCACGCAGGATCTCGTAGTAACTGCGCGAGGAAAGCTTGATCAGCGAAACCGGCATGCCGTAATCACGAGCTTCCACTTTATCACCGTTGTTCAGCCGTACACCCTGCTGTCCGTCGGGAATCAAAATAACGGTGTCGCCGAAAGAACGGAGCGTAACGCGAATCGCCGCGTTGCTCGGCACGACGATGGGCCGGTTGGTCAACGTGTGCGGACAGATGGGTGAAAGCACCATGGCCCCGAGCGTCGGCTCGAGAATCGGCCCTGCCGCGGCCAGTGAATAGGCCGTGGAGCCCGTCGGCGTCGAAATAATCAGTCCGTCCGCTCGGTAGGTGCACAGATAATCGTCACCGATATAGGTCTCCAAATCGATAATTCGACTGCGCGCTCCCTTGGCGATCACCGCGTCGTTCAGCACGCGGAACTTATGCTGGCGGCCTTTCTTGCCCATGACACGGATCTCGAGCGTCATGCGTTTTTCAACTTCGTAATCGCCCTCTAGGGTCTCGCTCAGAACCGATTCCAGCTCATCGATCGCGACTTCAGTAATAAAACCCAACCCGCCTAGATTCACTCCGAGAATCGGCACCTCGGGCCGTTCCACTAGCGGCGCAATATTGAGCAAAGTGCCGTCACCGCCGAGGGAAACAATGAGATCGGCTTTCATCGCCATCTGTTTCTTGCTACATGACTGCGCTCCTGCGTGCGCGAGGCCGTTTTCGACGTAAACTTTTTTTCCCCGTTTCTTAAGCCACGGAATCAGCCAACGAACCATCTGGGTAGCTTTCGGTTCTTGGTACTTTGCCACTAAACCAACGGTACGTATCATTGATGAAATCGCTCCTCGGCGAGATTATCACATGGCCCAAAAAAATGTCCATGACGGCGTTGATCGCCATCACAGTGACAAATGAAGAGAAAGCTGAAGCAAGCGGGGCTAAGTCTCGCCATGCCGGTGCGGTGAAGATTTCAGCGTGCCGTACCGTTTCTGCCGTGGAATGGACAAAGCCGTAACCCATAGGCTGGCCACTTCGCCCAGCCGTCGAAGCGCCAACAGCGTTGTTCGACTGGTGTCGGGTTTGAAATGGCAAGAGGAGTCTGAGACGACCCGTATGGACCCGGGCCGATTCGGGCTGCCTTTGTGCTCGGATGACCGTCCCGCGCGCTGGTGGCTACATTTAACAACTAAACCACGAGATTTCTGAGACGCGAGCTGAGATAGTCTACTAGCATCACGAGCCCGATCAGAACCAGCACGATGGCCGCCGCTTCTTGATACTGGAACGTGCGAAAGCTCGTGTTCATCAGGTAGCCGATACCACCGGCGCCAATGAGACCGAGAACCGACGCGGCGCGTATATTGGTCTCGAGGCGGTACAATGAGAAAGAAATTAAATCGGGCAAGACCTGCGGCAGCACGGCGAAGGAAAGAATCTGCGCATAGCCGGCACCAGTAGCGCGGATCGCTTCGACGACTCCTTCGTCGATATTTTCCACGGATTCGGAAAGCAACTTGCCGAGCACCGTCGCGGTGTGAATCGCCAACGCCAGGGTTCCCGCGAACGCCCCGAGTCCGACCGCCGCGACAAACAAAAGCCCGAGCGCCAGGTCGGGAATCGTGCGCACGAAATTCAGTGCCGCGCGCACGCCGTAATACACGATCGGGTGGGGCGTGGTGTTATGCGCCGCCAAGAACCCGATAGGAAAGGCGACCACGAGCGCCAGAAAAGTTCCTGCCAGCGCCATCTGCACCGTCTCCAGCGTTGCGCCGGCTACGGTTTGAGGAAAGGTGTTGTTCCACCAGCGTTGTCGCGCTTGCTGAGCGGACTCTCCCAGCGGCAAGGGCAGCAAGAGCTCGGTCGGCGTGATGTTGTCGGGTACGAAGTAGTTTTTACTTTCAGTGATCTTTGAAAAATCCGGCGGCAACATGCGACCGAGCGTGAGAAAAATTTGGGGTATCCCTTCGAGCAGTTCTCCCGGGCGGATTTTGGCTCCCTGAAAGGACCACGTTAGGAGAAATAAGCCCGCAATGATGCCAATGAAAAACTGTTTGCGATGTCGTGGCACTGCTGGCGCCTCGGCAAATATATCTGGCAGTTCGGCTCTATGTGTTCGTTGGGCCAAAGTCGTCTCCTATCTATAATTTCCCTGAAAGCGATCTATGGCCATCAAGGTCGCCCTGAGCGATCACTAAGCGTCTAACTCAGGGTCAATGATCTCGACATTTTCGCTTGGCGCGGCATTGAAAAATAATAGCCGTGGCTATCGTTATGTACTTAGGATGCTCAAAGAATCAGGTCGCTCACTTCAATCCCTGCGTTGATACACCGAATCGACCACTGCGTCGGTCAGCTTCTCGGTCGGACCGTCAAAAAAAATCTGGCCTTGCTTAAGGCCGATAACACGGTCGGCGTACAGCCGGGTTAATTCGAGCGCGTGCAAGCTCACCACCGCGGTGATGCCGTCTTCGCGGCAGACCCGTTTAAGAATATCGAGCACGACTCGTGACAGCGTAGGGTCGAGACTGGACACCGGCTCGTCGGCGAGAATAATCACCGGCTCCTGCATCAATGTCCGCGCAATGGCGACGCGCTGCTGCTCCCCGCCGCTCAACTCGTCGGCCCGCTTGTAGGCATACTCGAGCAGGCCAACGCGTTTGAGGTTGACCAGCGCGTGGCGTCTTTCTTCACGGCTAAACATCCTCAGCACGCTTGTTACCGCGGGCTGGTAACCGAGCCCGCCGGAGAGAACATTTTCGATGACGGACAATCGCTTTACGATGTTGAACTGCTGAAAGATCATGCCGATTTTTCGCCGTAACGCGCGCAGATCGCCGGCGTTGAGTTTCAAGATATCGATGGGTGGGCCTTTCGTTTCCCCGCTCAAAAGCGCGCTGGGAACCAGGATCTCACCAGCAGTGGCATTGATAAGGCGATTGATACATCGCAGCAACGTCGATTTTCCTGCGCCGCTCACGCCGATCACCCCGACGAATTCTCCTTTATCAACCCTGAAACTTACGCCGCGCAATACCGGAGAGCTGCCGTGATAGGATTGACGCAGCTCCTTGACCTCAAGAATAGTCACGGTCGCTTTTTTTGTAGCGCGTCTTTTATACGGATACCGGCATCGACGAAAGCGCGACGCACGGAGTCGTAATCCTTGTCGGTCGCGGGCACGAACCCGTCGATCTGATAGAGATCTCGCAGCATCTTTTTTCCTTTAGGGTCCCGGCTGAGCTCAATGAATATAGTTTCGATTTTCTTGGCAATCCGTTCGTCGAGATTGGCGCTGATGACGAGGTTATCCGCAGGGATCGGCTCGGAAAAAGCGATGGCGCGAATCCTTTTCACGTCCTCGGGATTCTTCAGGTAGCGCATCCAGGCGCTATCCTCGCCATCGGGCGAATTGGCATAAGTTGCACCAGCATCGACCTTACGGTTTAACACGGCCAGCACGGTAGCATCGTGGCCGCCGGAGTAAAGGATTTGCTTGAAGTCGCGCACCGGATCAATGCCACGCTCTTTGAACATTTTCCGCGGGATCACGTTGCCCGTGGTCGACAGCGAATCGCCAAACGCAAAGGTCTTGCCACGTAAATCATCGAGATTTTTGATGCCGCTATCGGCCCGCGTAATGATCGCGGCGTAATAGTAGGGAATGCCCTTTCGCTCGGATTTTAGGATCACTTTAATATTGGCCTCGCTTTTCGCCAGCACGTAAGAAGCAGGCGCAAGAAATGCGACATCCAGTTTGTTGACCCGCAGCGCCTCGACGATCCCCGTGTAGTCCGTCGCCACGAAGGGCTGGATTTCCATAGCTAGTTGTTGGCGCAAAATCTCGACGATCGGCTGCGCGTTCTGCATGACCTGCTGGGCGTCTTCGGCCGGGACAAAACCGACGCGCAAGGTTTTGCTCGCCTTGCCGGCATCGCCACACGCAAACAGCGACAGCGTCAGCAGAAGCGCAAAATATCGCCGCAGTAGATGTCTCGTCATCGCCAGCATTCATTGATACTGAAAGCGGCCGAGGGGTGCAAACGTTTTGGTTTTGCCACTAAGAATGTTAGGTAAACGACGGTGAATCAGCACGCTCTTTTGGCAGGAATTGGTGGTCTATTTCTGGTTGGCTGCGCCGCCGTCCCATCCGTGCCGCTGGCAGAGCTTCGATCGCTTCCCGAGGGCGCCGCCGCGCGCTTTCTCTACCCCAGTTCGGGGGGCAAAGCTGAAGCATATCTGGTCCGTCCTCGCGGCGCTGGCCCATTTCCGCTGATGGTCCTGCTGCACGGTCATAGTTGGACCGGCGTGGGCGCTAAGCGAGTCTTACCCGCAGCTGACATCTTTGCGCGCGAACTTTGTTTTGCCGGGCTTGCGGTCTCTTTACCTGGTTATGGTGATACGAAAACTTCAGCCGGACCGCTGGCGGAAACAACCCGCCAAGTGGTTCTCGACGGCATCGCGACGGCCAAACAGCTACCCTGGATTGACGCCAAACGGCTCTACGTCTATGGATTTTCTCGCGGCGCGGTGGTAGCGGCCGGGCTGATCAACCGGATCGACGATGTCAAAGGCGCGCTGCTTCATTCTGGCGCCTACGATCTGCCACGGCTCTACCGTGACACTTCCAGTTTTTGGTTGCGCCAATTGCTCAACCCGAGCGGCGAAGCCGAGCCGCAACTTTACAACTTGCTGCCGGAGGTCTCCAGTTGGCCGTCATCGACACTGATCCTGCATGGGGCGCAGGACACGCTCATCCCGGTTTTGCAGGCGACGCTGCTGCGCGATCAACTGCAAAGCTTTGCCAAACCGCATCGCTTGATATTGTTTCCGGAGCATGGCCACTGGTTGCCAGTACGCGAGATTAAAGAGCAGGCGGTTCAGTTTCTGAAACAGAACGGCGGTGACGGTTGTCACGCTACCGGTCCTTGATCTCGTCCAGTAGCTGCTCGGCCTTTTGTTTGTGTTTGGCGTCGTCGGAGAACTGGATCGGCAGTTCCGGAATCGACCTTAGCACCGCTCGCGCCGGCTCCCATTCCTCCCTGGCAACGTGGCTGCGCGCCAGCTCCAAACGAGAGACAATCACCGTGGGGTTAAGTGCCACCGCTTTTCTGAAGTAGTCGATCGACTTCTCCAAGCTCCCGCTGGGCAACGAACGGCCGTAAAGCACCGAAGCCACCGCCCGGCTCGCCCGGCCGATCTCAGCCATCTTGCGATGCCACAGACCGTAAATGTGGTATGCCGACCCATTATTCGGATCTAAAGCGATCGCCTTTTCGACCTGTTCGCGAATCTCGCCGGCAAGCTCCACTTGTTTTGAAATCGGTGAGACCAAGGCGATATTGCCCACTGACGCGGCCACCCAGAAATGCCCCCAAGTCGAAGCGGGATCCACTTTGACCGCCTTGCGGGCATAGTCTTCGGCGACAGCGTATTCTTTGAGCCGTCGCTCCTTCGCTTCGGAACCGTCTTCTGGAATCCGGTCGCCGATATCGATATGAGCGCGCGCGAGCTTGACCAGCGCTTCAAAATTGTATCCGTCGAGCCGGAGTATTTTATGCAATTCACCGACGGCTTCCTGGGGCTTGAATTGGCCGTAGAGTCGGTCGGCGTTTTTGAGCAATCGGGCGATCTCCCCGCCGTCTTGCCTACAGCACGGCTGCTTCGGCTCTTGCGCCGTTGTGGGATCTGCCGCATAAACGCGGCAGGCGGCCGCCACCAGCACGGCCAGCGAGAAGAGCAACACGAGTGGGATGTTTCGCTCCAAGATCGTTTACCCTAATGGTATCGGTCTACCGCTCTCGTCGACCGCGACGTAAATGACCTCGGCTTCCGTCACTTTGACGCGATGTTGAGGCTCCTTCCCGCGTTCGGCTTCGACGCTGACTCTAACCGTGACCGAGGTCGTTCCCTGGCGTATCACCGAGGTATAAAAGCTCACCACATCTCCGACATACACGGGCGCAATAAACTCGACTTCGCGCATCGCCCGGGTGACAAACTTTCTCGATGCTTGCCGTGAAGCAGCGATGCCTCCCGCTAAGTCGATATCGCTCAGGATCACGCCTCCGAAAATAGTGCCGTGCGAGTTAGTATCTCGCGGCAACATGGCCACGCGTAACGTCGGATCCAAAGACTCCGTCATTGCCACTGTTTTTAGACGATCGGCGAGACCAGGTTTAACGAAACCCCCGTCGTCACTCCCTAATTTAGAGAAAGGCGAGCCACTTTTCGTACTTGCCGTTCTTCCCTTTTATAATATCGAAGAAAGTTGTCTGAAGATCTTCGGTCACCACACCGCGACGACCGGCACCGATGAGTCGGTCGTCCACTTCACGAATCGGCGTTAACTCCGCCGCCGTGCCGGTCAAAAAGGCTTCGTCGGCGATGTAAAGTTCATCTCTGGTAAAGCGCTCTTCAACCAGCTCATACCCTTTGTCCCGAGCCACCGTAATGATCGAGTCCCTGGTGATGCCCGGCAAGATCGAGGTCAGTGGCGTAGTTTTGATCTTGCGGTCACGAACAATGAAAATGTTCTCGCCACTGGCTTCGGAAACATAGCCTTCGGCGTCGAGCATGATGGCTTCGTCGTAGCCCGCTTTCTTGACTTCATGCTTGGCCAAAACCGAGTTGATGTAATTGCCCGCGGTCTTGCTCTTGGTCATCATCACGTTGACGTGATGGCGCGTAAACGATGACACTTTCGCACGGATACCCTTTTGTAGCCCCTCGTCGCCGAGATATGCGCCCCACGGCCAGACCGCTATGCAGACATTGATCGGATTGTTCGGCGCATAGAGTCCCAATTCGCCCAGGCCGACGAACGCTAGGGGACGAATGTAGCATTCCGTAAGTTTGTTGGCGCGAATGACATCGATTGTCGCTTTGCACAACTGTTCTTCGCTATAGGGAAGTGGAAATCCGAGGATCTTTCCGGAATCGGCGAGCCGGCGAATATGTTCCTGCAGGCGAAAAACGGCAGAGCGACCGTCGGCGAACTCGTAGCAACGGATGCCTTCGAAATACCCCGTTCCGTAGTGCAGAGCATGGGCCAACACATGCACTTTGGCGTCTTCCCAACGAATCAACTTTCCATCGAACCAAATTTTTTCAGTTTTCATTGACATGCTAAGTCTCGATTATTTTACGTACCTCGGTCTTTGTCATCAAGTCAGGCCAAAAAAAAAGGCCACTCGGCTTTCCGCAGTGGCCTCGGCGGATCACCGGGAAAGATTACAGCCCCTTTTTCAAGACCGGGGCGGGTTTGAATCCTACGGTGCGGCTTGCCTTGATATTGATTGCGGCACCGGTCTGAGGATTTCTACCTTTGCGGGCTTTGCGTGAGCGTACTGTGAATGTCCCGAAGCCGGGAACTTGAAACCGCTTGTTCTTTTTGATCGCTTTGCCGATATTTTCAAAAGTCGCGTCCAACGCGTCCCCCGCGGCAACCTTGCTGATTTTAGCGGTTTTGGCGACGGCGTCGATTAATTCTCCTTTGGTCATCCGCTTTCCCCTCCCTCCGTAATAGGTCGGCATTTTGAGTAAGATTGCATTCTAATAATTCTCTCTTGCGCGAAAGGAAAGCCGAATCATTTCCAATTCGTCGGAAAATGTCAACCAGTTTTTATAGCAGTCTTGCGGCTTCGTGTAGCAAGCCGTAGCGTACACCCTGATCACTGACGATCACTCTATCGGCATGCCAAAAGGTCATGATCCGTTCAATTAAACAGGCCCCGGCAAAAATAACGTCGGCTCTTTTCGGCTCCAGCCCGACGATGCGCTTTCGTTCCGCGATAGTCTGCTCTTGCAGCAGCCGGATCTGACGGCGTATTTCGTCAAGAGTCAGAATACTGCCGTGAACTTGGCTGTGAGAGTATTGTGCCAGTTTTTTTTCGATCGCTGCCAAGGTCGTGAAAGTCGCCGCTATGCCGACGAGAGTGACCCTCGCGCTCGCTCGCATCCCGTGTTCCATTAACGAGGATAGCTCTCGATCGATCGCTTCGGTCATGTGAAGGACTTCTTCGCGCCGCACGGGATCGCCAGGGAGGTAACGCTCCGTCAGCCGCACGGAACCGAGATCGATGCTGATGGCCTGGCATACCCCATTCTCGTTGCCGCGGATAAGCTCGGTGCTGCCGCCGCCGACATCGATGACGAGCAGCCCTTTGCCAAACAGTGAAAGTCCGCGCTGCGCCGCCAAGAACGAGTACGCGGCTTCCTCATCGCCAGAGATGACCCGTATGTCGATACCGAGTTTGTCATGAAAACGCATGCGCACATCGCTGCTGTTTTTCGCGTCCCGCAACGCGCTGGTGCCGACTGCGATGATTTCGTCGACGCCGAGATTTTTGCAGTGATCACGGTAGCGCTTCAGTACTTCGAGGCTGCGCCGTTCGCCTTCCGGAGAGATCACTCCGGTGCGATCGACGCCTTCGCCCAACCGGGTAATTTCCGCCAGATCGTCCAAGACTCGGAAGCGACCGGTGTCTCTTATTTCAGCGATCAGGCAAAGAATCGTATTGGTGCCGACGTCAAAGAAAGCCGTTCGTCGTGGACTCATCGAGTTGCAACCGTTTGCGCGCCATAATCCAAGTCCCCCTGTGGTCGCGTTGCCGTACCATCATTTTCCCTCGCCCAGGCGGTCATGTCTGCAAGGGCGCGGCGTGACATCATTTCCTTTTTCGCTCTGCCGTGCCGCCGCACCATCAATGGCGGGATCAAACCGAAATTCACGTTCATCGGCTGAAAGTGCTTCCGCGCAGAGTCGGTGATGTACCGCAACAAAGCACCGAGCGCCGTCGTCGCCGGCGGCACCACCGGCGAATTGCCGGCAATCAGTTTCGCGGCGTTGATGCCGGCGAGCAGGCCAGTGGCGGCGGATTCAATGTAGCCCTCGACCCCGGTTAACTGGCCGGCAAAAAAGAGCGTCTCGCGCCGGCGCCATTGCAAAGTCGGCAAAAGATGCTGCGGCGAATTAATAAACGTATTGCGGTGCAAACTACCCAAGCGAACAAATTCCGCGCGAGCGAGCCCTGGAATCAAGGCGAAGACGCGACGCTGCTCGGGATAGGTCATTTTGGTTTGACAGCCGACCAGATTGTAAAGCGACTCTTCGCGGTTTTCCTGGCGTAGTTGGACGACTGCGTGGGGACGTTTGCCGGTGCGCGGATCGTTGAGCCCCACCCCGCGCATCGGACCAAACGCGAGCGTATCCCTACCGCGGTCGGCCATTTCCTCGATGGCCATGCAGCCTTCAAACGGCACAAAGCGCTCGAAGCTGTAAGTCGGCACGCGTTCGGCAGTAAGGAGTGCGTTGATGAAGCGATCGTATTCTTCGCGCGACATCGACAAATTGAGATAATCATCGCCGCCCTTGTCGTAACGCGAGGCGCGAAAAGCGACGCTGTGGTCGATGGACTCGGCCGTGACGATCGGCGAGATCGCGTCATAAAAATAGAGATGATGTTCGCCCAACCGCGCGGCAAGATCCTGCGACAAGGCCGGAGAGGTTAACGGGCCGGTAGCAAGTATAATGACGCCCTTGGCGGGAATTTCCCGAATTTCTTCGCGCATAATCCGCACGGATGGTAAGGCCTCGACGATTGCCGTGAGGGAACGACTGAACGAATCGCGGTCCACCGCCAAGGCGGAGCCCGCCGGCACCGAGTGCGCCTCTGCGTTTCGAATCACCAGAGAATCGAGCTGGCGCATTTCGGCTTTCAACAAACCCGCCGGCGCCGCCAATGAGCCAGAACGAAAGGAATTGCTGCAGACGAGCTCGGCGAGATTTTCCGTCGCGTGGGCCTCGGTCATTCGTTTCGGCCGCATTTCGAAAAGTTCCACGGCCACACCGCGCCGCGCAAGCTGCCACGCTGCTTCCGTGCCGGCCAGCCCGCCGCCGATTATGCGGACGACATTTTCCACGAACTATTGTTCTGCGACTGGGATCGAGTAGCCGCACTCTTTTTTGTAGCAGCGATGGGTGCGGCCCGCCCGCTTGGTCACCTTTTCCACCAGAATTGGACTGCCGCATTGCGGACAGGGTGTCGGCAGCGGCTTGTCCCAGGAAGCGAACTTGCACTCGGGATATCGGTCACAGCCATAGAAGAATTTCCCCCAGCGTGATTTCCGCTCTTTTAAGTTGCCTTCTTTGCATTCCGGACATTTGACGCCGATATCCGCGGGCTTTTCCAGCGGCTGAATGTTCTTGCATTCGGGATAGCCGCTGCAGCCGAGGAATTTGCCAAATTTGCCCCAGCGCAAGAGCATGGGCCGGCCGCATTGCTCGCAGGTTTCCTTGACTTCTTCCTCGGCGGCGATGGCGATTTCACCGCCATCGCTCCGCTTGAAATTTTTGGTGTTCTTGCATTCAGGATACTGCGGACAGGCGAGGAACTCGCCGTTGCGCCCCCATTTGATGACCATCAGGGCGCCGCATTTCTCGCAGGCGATATCCGTCGGCACTTCCTGGCGCTTGACGTCGCGCATCTCTTTCTCCGCCTTCTTGAGATCGCGTGAAAAGGGCGTGTAAAAGCGCTTCATCGCCTTGGTCCACTTCTCTTTCCCGTCCTCGATCTTATCCAACTCGTCTTCCATCCCCGCGGTGAATTCGACGTTGAGAATATCTGGAAAACTCTCAACCAGAAGGTCGGTAACGAGAAAACCCAAATCCGTCGGCGCCAGCGAGCGGCCTTCGGTCTGCAGCACGTACTCGCGGTCGAGAATATTGGAAATAATCGCCGCATAGGTTGACGGGCGGCCGATGCCTTTCTCGTCAAGCTCCTTAATGAGCGACGCTTGCGTGTAGCGCGGCGGTGGCTGGGTGAAGTGCTGGCGCGGGTCCATGGAAAGCAGCTTCAACGCATCGCCTTTGCGAAGATCGGGTAACACCCCTTCCAGATCTTCGGCAGTCTCGCCATCTACATCTTCGCCGTTGGCTTGCGCGGCGCGCTCATCGCGACCCTCAATATAAACCTTCATGAAACCGTCGAATTTGATTTGTTGACCGGTGGCGCGGAACAACGCTTCTTTGACGGGAATCTCGAAGATGGTTTGATCGTAAACCGCTGGTACCATCTGGCTGGCTACAAAACGGTCCCAGATCAGCGAGTAGAGTTGGAACATGTCACGCCGCAAAAAGCGCCGCACCCGCTCGGGCGTGTATTCCAACGAGGTCGGCCTAATCGCCTCGTGGGCATCCTGCGTGCCCTTTTTCGAGCGAAAGGTGTTGGGCTTACCGGGCACGTAGTTCTTGCCGTATTGCGCTTGAATGTGCTGGCGCACGCCGGCTAGTGCGTCGACGGAAACGCGGGTGGAATCGGTGCGCATATACGTGATCAACCCGACGGATCCCTCGCTTCCCAGTTCGACACCTTCGTACAGCTGCTGCGCCAGCTGCATCGTGCGTCTGGGCTGAAAGCCCAGCTTACGTGCTGCTTCTTGCTGCAACTTGCTGGTGACAAATGGCGGTGTCGGGTAGCGGCGCCGCTCCTTCTTTTCGACCTCGCCGATCTCCCAGGATGCGCCGTCCAGCGATGCGATGATCTGCTGGACATGCGCTTCATTCTCCAGACGAAATTTTTTGTTGTCGACCTTTTGACCCTGCCACTGCGCTAGACGCGCCTTGAAAGATGGCGGCAGATGCCCTTCCAAAAGCGCCTCCAGCGACCAGTACTCGACGGACTCGAAGGCGCGAATTTCCCGCTCCCGCTCACAGACGAGTCTCACGGCGACCGACTGCACGCGCCCGGCGCTCAGCCCGCGCCGGACCTTTTTCCAAAGCAGCGGACTGAGCTGGTAACCGACCAGGCGGTCCAACACCCGGCGCGCGATCTGTGCGTCGAATTTGTTGCGGTCGAGCTCGTGCGGTTTGGCGATCGCGTCCTGAACGGCCTTTTTGGTGATCTCGTTAATCAGCACGCGGTGCACGCGCTTGTGATTCTTAGCGACCTGATCGGCAATATGCCAAGCGATCGCTTCGCCTTCGCGATCCGGATCGGAAGCCAAGTAGATGTTTTCTTTCCCCTTCGCCGCCTTCTTGAGCTCATCGATCACTTTTTTCTTCGCCTGAATAACGTGAAAGTCCGGGGCAAAATCTTTTTTGATGTCGACGCCGAGCTTGCTTTTCGGCAAATCGACGACATGGCCGACGGAGGCTTTGACTTGGAAGTCCCGTCCCAAATATTTTTCCAGGGTTCTGGCCTTGGCTGGAGACTCGACGATAACTAGATTCTTTGCTGCCATGACTCTAAGCTCGATTCTAACGGTCGCAAACGTTGCTGCCTAAATTCTACCGTTCCGCTATATATATCTTGCCCGGCGACTGTCGAATAAATCCCTGCAATTCCAAATCTAAGAGAATCTCTAGCACCTGCGCAGCCGGGACAGCGCTTCTTTCAATCACCTGATCCACTTGTAAGGTATTCTCCTGCAATAACGCGAAGATCTTCCGTGTGGTCTCGCTGACGCTTGACGGCAACGTTCGCGGTGCTGCCGGCACAGCGCGACCGGAGCGATGCAAAAGCTGCGGCGCGATTTCTTCGATAATATCGTCGACGGTCTCGACAAGCTTGGCGCCTTGACGAATCAACCGGTGTGCGCCACGGCTACGGCTCGCGCCCGCTTCGCCGGGAACGGCGAACACTTCTCGGCCCTGTTCCACGGCCATAGCGGCGGTTATCAAAGACCCGCTTTTTTCCGTCGCCTCGACAACCACGACACCCAACGACAAACCGCTGATCAGACGATTGCGCGCGGGAAAATGAAACGCCATTGGCCGCGTGCCGATGGGCAGCTCGGAGATCACTGCGCCGTTTTCGCTGATGCGGCGATAAAGATTACCATGCTCCGGCGGATAAGCACGGTCGATGCCGGAACCCAAAACCGCAATCGTCCGGCCGCCCGATTGGAGCACTGTGTCATGCGCGGTGCCGTCGATGCCGCGCGCCATGCCGCTGATCACGGTAAACCCCAAATTGGCCAAGCCACGCGCAAGGTCGCGCGCCATCCTGCGCCCATAATCGCTCGCGCTGCGCGATCCGACGATGGCTACCGCTTTGTCATCCTCGGCGCGAAGCGTTCCCTTGACGTATAGAAACGGCGGCGGATCGGCGATCATGCGCAGACGAGCGGGATAATTGGGACTCGTGAAAGGCACAAGTTCAATGCCAGCTTCGCGAGTCCGCCGAATTTCCTGTTCGACCTCAACCCAAGCGGAAAAATTCAAAAGCCCGTCGATCACGTCGCGGTGCAGTCCTTCCACCTGTGCCAATTCAGCGGCCGAGGCGGAGAAGATCTTCGTTGGATCGGTGAAGCGCGCCGCAAGCTTCTTAAAGCCTGCGCAGCCCAGGCCCTTAACCCGGCCGAGGGCGAGCCATGGCGCGTAGTCATCACGCGTCGGCGCGGTCACGGAAGATCCTTTCGCAGGAGATAAGGTTGCCTCAACCATAGTCGTTCACAACTTTGTCAAACTGGCGCGCAGATCGATTGCTCTGTGTTTAGCCTGAGAACCGAAATTGAAATGATAAGGTAATTTCCCGGCGAAGGCTAGAAGGACGGCTTAGGCTCGGTCCATTTACTTTGCAAAGTTTTGTTTTTACAAAACATTTTTTCAAACGGAGCGGTCTCTTTTCCATCCGGAAGTGAGCGCGATGGCGTAATCGGTACGCACGACCCGATGGCAGAGAATGATAATCGGGACCGGATTTCGCGCCAGGGCGTTGTCACCGACCGCGTGGCTTTTGCCGAGATATCGGGTTCGTTCGCGACACTTGGCTAGCGGGATGTCGTAAGCGCTTCCTTTTCCCCTCTTCGCGCCGCGCACGAAAGGCCAAACGAATCGGCGCATGGCCGAGCTCAAGAAGCTCGCGCAACTGGTGGGTTAGGTATTTGTGATAGCTTTCCGGAACCGCTCTTGGCAAATTGACAAACAAGGTAAACGTCGGCGGCCGCGTGCCGGTCTGCGTCGCGTAATAGAATTTTACCGGTTTGCCTCGTGACAGCGGCGCGGCGTGAGCCCGGACAATTTTCTGCAGGGCTTGGTTGACGGACGAAGTCGACACTTTTCGACGATAAGCTTTGACCACTCGCACCGCAGTTTCCAACAACTTCCGCACCCCGTAACCCGTCGCCGCCGAAATAAAAACGACCGGGGCAAACTCCAAGAACGGCAGTCGATACTTTACCTCATCGCGATACTTCTCGACATCGCCGTCGCTTTTCGATACCACGTCCCATTTGTTGACCGCCAAGAGCAGCGCCTTGCCGCGCTGAACCGCGTAGCTGAGAATCTGCGCGTCCTGATCGGTGACTCCTTCCGGCCCGTCGATGATGTGGAGAACCAGATCACCACGGTCCACCGCTCGCAGGGAGCGGCTGACGCTGAAGCGTTCAACACGATCATCGATGCGGGCTTTGCGGCGAATGCCAGCGGTGTCAACCAAAATACATGGCTCACCCAGCAACTCGAACGGGGTGTCCAATGAATCTCGCGTTGTTCCGGGCCGCGAGTCGACTACGGATCGCTCGAAACCCAGCAAGCGATTGATCAGAGTCGATTTCCCGACGTTGGGGCGGCCGACCACAGCAACACTCAACGGTTCAACATATTCCTCTCGAGTTCCCGCATCTTCGTCTTCTTGGCTTGCTGTGCTCGGGGGAAATTGTCGGACTACATCGTCCAACAGATCAGGGATACCGAGTCCATGTTCGGCGGAAATAGAGTAAAGATTATCGATTCCGAGCGCGTAGAATTCGTATAAATTATCCGCGCGCTGGCGAGAGTCGAGTTTATTCACGGCGAAGAACACCGGCTTGTTTGCCTTACGCAATCCATCAACCGCTTCGCGGTCCAGTGGATTTAATCCTCCTTTACCGTCAAAGAGAAATATAACGGCGTCAGCCTCGGCCACGGCAAAGCGGCTCTGAGCTTGGACGTTCTCATCGAGTCCGCCATCCGTGCCAGTCGCCAATCCGCCAGTATCGACGAGTAGATAGATGCGTCCGGCCCATTCCGCCTCGGCGTAGTTTCGATCGCGCGTGACGCCCGGTAAATCGTCGACGATCGCCCTTCGCTCACCGATGAAACGATTAAACAACGTTGATTTGCCCACATTCGGACGTCCAACAATGGCAACAATGGGCCGCTTACCTGGCGATGATTGTGCGCCAACACTCTTCGCCAACGATGCTCCTCGCATATTACAGTCCCATCTCGGTCAACAAATTGGGGTTGCGGGTCCAGTTTGCATCGACCCTCACGAAAAGCTCAAGAAAGATTCGGCAGCCCAACAAGGCTTCCAACTCTTCGCGCGCTTGTCGGCCGATCTCCTTGAGCATAGCGCCGCGCTTGCCGATCAGAATACCTTTGTGGGAATCGCGGTCGGTGTGCATCGTTGCCGCGATCACGATCAAATTTTTTTCTTCTTTCTCGGTAAACTCATCGATCGTCACCGCAACCCCATAGGGAATCTCTTCGCGCGTGAGTAGAAACACTTTCTCGCGCACGATCTCCGAAGCAAGAAAGCGCTCCGACTGGTCGGTATACTCGCCTTCCGTAAAATACCGCGGCCCTTTGGGCAGCCACTTCTCAACGATGTTCAGCGTAATTTCCAAACCGTCACCCTTGAGAGCGCTCACCGGCACGATCTCCTTGCCGGGCAAAACCTCGGCACAACGCTCCATCAGCGGCAACAATTTACCTTTGGAAACAAGATCGATCTTGTTGAGCAAAATCAAAACGGGCGTATCCACACCTCTAAGCGTTTCGGCAATTCGTTCCTCTTCCTGTTTGAGTTTTTCATGGGCGTCGAGAAGCCACAGCACGCCATCCACTTCATCCAGCGTCTGCAATGCGGTATCCATCATGCGCCGGTTCATCAAAGAATGACCCTGATGAATACCCGGCGTATCGATAAAAATAATTTGCGACGTCTCAGTAGTTCGAATGCCGGTGATCCGATTGCGCGTCGTCTGCGGCTTGGGCGACACGATCGCGACTTTTTCTCCGAGGATCTTGTTCAGCAACGTCGACTTGCCGACGTTGGGACGGCCGATAATCGCGACATATCCGGAGCGAAAAGTCACCGCGCTTTTTTCCTTGCTCTCGTTCTTTTCCTCTGTCATAAATCTCACAGCAAATGCCGGTGTATTATGACACTCTCGGGTCTTCGTTCAAGGCGGCTTATCTAAATTGCCCTTCATCATGCCCATCAGACTCACCCCCCTGATGAAACAGCGGCTCACTCGCCGTGCCCACGAGATGATCGAGCGATCACTGCAATTGTTTCCGGAATTGACAGGCGCCACCATTACCGTCGGTTATACGCGCAAACATTTGGGCAGCGCCACTGTGGTCTACCGTAAGGGAATCATTTCGCGGCTGATCATTCGGCTTAAAGTACGCAAACTGACTTATCAGACAATCGGACATGAACTGACCCATTTAATTCAGGGTTTGGCCCATGGCGACCGAACGAAATCCCGTTCCGCCGATCCAGAAAAGATTCCCTCCGGTGAAAAGCAATGCGATATTTGGACACTGGCGCGTGATCCGTTGTTCTGCGATGACGCACCGACATATCTTAAAATGCCGCGCATCCTCCGTGAGCAATGGCCACACTACGCCGACCGAGTACAGGAGCTATGCCACGCTGCCATCGAAAAACGCCACACGCATCGGC
This sequence comes from Verrucomicrobiia bacterium, assembly GCA_035637295.1. GTDB lineage: Bacteria > Desulfobacterota > Binatia > UBA9968 > UBA9968 > DP-20. Next base: position 2,813 of record DASPXM010000285.1, on the reverse strand, counting down.
TCTATATTCGTTGGTTGGAGCATGAGCTCGCCAAGCTGCCGAAGGAGACGCTGCTTCCAAAAAAGAGCGCTGCGCAGCTGACGCTACCTTTCGTGGTCTAAGAAATTCGGGCAACCACGGGGGAGTCTTGCGACCTTTGCATTCTTTGCGCTTAATTCTGCCTTATAATCGCATCGATCTCTTGGAGATCATCGGCGGTTAGGTTCCAATCCGCTGCTTTCACATTGCTGATCACATGTTCGAGCGTTTTTGCTCCGGTGATCACCGAGCAAACCTGTGGTTGCGCCAACAGCCAAGCCTGCGCCAATTCGTTCACCCCGCGCCCGTGATCCTTTGCCCACACGGTGAGTTTCTTAACCAAGCGGTAATTCCGTTCGGTCATCAGCTCCTTAACGTTTCTCACCGATTCGCCGCGCGAACCCGGCGGCGGTGGTTTCCCGCTCTCGTATTTCCCCGTCAGAAATCCTCCCGCCAAAGGATAATATGGAACGAAGCCGACCTTGTGGGCCCGGCAGTACGGCAGCACTTCGCGTTCAACGCCACGCTTCAGGATATTATATTCGGATTGAAGCACCACAAACGGTGTCCAACCCTTGACCTCGGCCAACAAGTTGGCGTGCGCTAACTGCCATGAGGCATACGCCGAGGCGCCGATGTAGCAGACTTTGCCCATGCGAATGAGATCGTCCAAACCGCGTAAGGTCTCTTCGATGGGCGTCGTGTCATCCCACCGGTGACAATAATACAGATCAATGTGATCGGTCTGCAGCCGGCTCAAGCTTTTCTCCACCGCCTGCATCATATGATACCGCGACGCGCCCCAGGTATTCGCGCTAGTTTTTCTCGGAAATGAAAATTTGGTGGCCATGACGACTTTGTCCATTCGGCCTTTGAGCGCATGGCCCAAGGTTTCCTCGGAACGACCGTCGCTGTAGTTATTCGCCGTATCGATGAAGTTGATGCCAGCCTCGAGTGCAGTATCGATCATTCGAGTCACTTCGCCCTGTGGTACATCCTCGGAACCAAAACGGTTGGCACCTAATCCGACGACCGATACACGTACCCCGGAACGGCCCAGTTGGCGATACTCCATGAATTGCTCCTTCTTGACGGAATGTAATCTGTGAAGCGGTCGGATGGATGAGAGCGTTGACGGAAGTCGGCTGGATTAGCGCTTGCCGGAGGAAGTGGCAACTGATCTCAGCCCGCGACCCGGCTTCGCGCCGAAGCGGTCATGCCCGCAGTTCCAACACTCGGAGAATTGGCCTTCGATGTTTTCGCCGCAGCCATTGCACGTCCAGGACCTTTTGACGGATGCTAATGGCGCCAATGTCTTTTTGAGGATCCGCTTGGCCTTCACAACCTTGTCATCATCGACGACCCAAAGCTCCGGCCAGCACTCGATCGGCGGCAGCTCGCCCGCGGCGCTGATAAGGTCCAGTTTCTTGGCGACACATTTGATTCCGAACGTGGCCATAACATTCTTCAAATGACCGATCATCAAAGGATCTTTCGCGCTATGGATCCGCTTCATGGCATGCTTCCGCTAATCGGCGCGCCGCAGCGCTTGCTCGTTCAACTTGAGCCGTTCGCCGAGCCAAAGAGAGCGTTGGAGATGATCTCCGTAGCCATCTCCGGTCGACGGATGCACGAGCACCGATAAGCCTTCGCGGTGGAGCATTAGCCAGGGCACAATCTTCCCAAACTCTTCCGGGGCGAAAACCGCCTGATACATCGCGTCGAGATGAGGACCAACTGGCTCGTCGTGCCAGCGACCGAGCTGTACGTTGAAACTAGCCAGCCCTTCGCGCACTCGCGCCGCCGCGTCCCGCGTTTTTGCCGGATCATAATAGATATGGGCGTGGTAGCCTTTGATCACCCGCTCGCTCATACAAACACCTCTCCGATGAGGGACTACTTTCTCTATTATCAAATCCCGCTTGGGGAAGCCAAGCGGAGAAGGTTAGCTTAGGGAAAAAGGTTTGGGGTTGCGACGTCGTGCGTCGCCTGCGGGCGTAAACAATGACCTTGCGAAAAAGGTCTGGGTCTATTTCTTACGAACGGGCGGGCTCGAGCAGTATCTCTTCGGGGAAGAGATATTCATCTCCCGCGGCGCCGAAATTTACCAGAATCAGTTGGCGTCCCATATTTTCTATCGCACGAACGAAGGTGCCTTCGCGCGGCAACACAACGCCGGTTTTCTGCGACCGAATAGGTTTGCTGGTTTTCAATAAATCTCCCGGTCTCATCTCTTCTCCTTCCCGTTGCCGAATCAATCGTTCTCAATTCGAAACAGTACCAATCGACTTTCACTCCCTGCTTAACAACCGCGTCCTCCTATCACTTTAGACGCCCGCTGAGAGGAAAAGAATGCAAGCCTAAGACCAAGATCATTGGACGTGATCGAGGGGCGAAATTCTTATCCCCACTGACTATGTGGTAATCCGGGTTTTGGGGGTTAAAAGCCATTGAAAATAAAGATGTTTCTAGATTTTGCGCGATTTTCAAAGGTTAGTTTTATGGCCAATTACTTGCCGCCGGAGTGCCAATTTTATCAACGCTGCCAAAAAATCAGGCAGCAATCCTGTCAGTCATTGTCAGTTTGTCCCGGAAATTGTCCAATGTGCCGTCAATGTTTTTACTTACAAGTCAATTAACCAATTCGACCCCTCGCAGGTGCAAAACACATCACCGCAACCGGGCGCGATTCATTAGCCAGCACCCAGGCCATTCGCTTTTACTTCGTGAGACGCTGAAACTCATGGCCGACGGAACGATTGAGTTCCGCCATAAAGCCATCCGAAAAAATGGCA
>DASPXM010000284.1:0-32847 GCA_035637295.1 Verrucomicrobiia bacterium | reverse complement strand
CCCGCTTTCGCGGGAGTGACGAAAAACATGCCGCAGCCGTATCTCCACGAGACAGCTACGACAGCTTGTCCGCCCATTTTCCCAGAATTCTCTCACGCAGCTCGCGGCTCGAACGTGACACTTGCGGAAACGTGTCCTTCCACTCATATGGCCGCGTGGCATCGATGATCGCCCGGGAGTTAAAGCCCTTTTTGTCTTTGTGAATGATTGGATCCAACGGACCGCTCCAGCACCGGCGCAGTATTTCGATATCTTCCACTGGATCGCTGCGCGTACATATGGCCCACAAAACTTCGTTCAAGTTGGTTGGGTCGATATCATCGTCCACCACGACGGTGTAGCGGCCCAAATAGGCGGCGGCGTGACATTCCGTTGCGACTAACCCCGCTTGTCGTGCGTGTCCCGGATAGCGCTGCTTGATCGATACGACCAGGAATAGGTACGCCGCTCCCGCCGCCTCGTGGTACCACACGCCGCGCACGTCCGGCACGCCGGCCCCTTCCAAATCATCCCAGACCAGCGCGGCTTTGAGCGGCGCGCGCCATTTGCGCGTGTAGCCCAACAGGATCGGATGGTTGCGATGCATCACGTTGTGAATCTTCACGATCGGCTCCGGCCGCGATGAGCTGCCGTAATATCCCGTCCATTCCCCAAAAGGCCCTTCGATCTTTTCAGGGCCGGGAACGCACTCGCCTTCCAGAACGATTTCCGCGTTGGCCGGAATTGGTAATGCGGTGAATTCTCCGTGAATCACATCGACCGGCTCGCCCTGAATGCCGCCGATGAAGTCGTACTCGCAAACGCCGTAGGGCACTTCGAGTGCCCCGGCGAGAAAGATCAACGGATCGTGTCCCACCGAAATCGCCACTTTGAACGGCTCACCACGCGCGAACGCCTTGTCGCGATGGATGCGGCCATGGCGGCCAGGCGCGATGTAAAAACCGACCGTGTTCTCATCGTGAATCATCACGCGGGCTGTGCCGAGATTGGTCCACCCTTCTTCGGGATCGTGAGTGATATTGACGCTGCCGGTGCCGATATACCTGCCGCCGTCCAACTCGAACCAGCGTGGTGTCGGGAACGACAAAATATTCACATCTTTGCCATGCTGAATGTTTTCCAGCACCGGCCCATCCCGCACCATGCGAGGCGGAATATGCTGCAAAGCCTTCGATCGCTTGCGCCACTCCGAAACGAATTCCATCGAGCTTAAATTCTGCGGCATCCCGAGGCTCAGCCCAAGCCGCTTGGTCGATCCGAGTGAGTTGACGAGAACGCGATAACCCTTCGGATAACCTTTCACGGCATCGAATAGCACCGCCGCCGAACTCCCGCGCTCGTTGACGATATCGGCGACGCCACCGATTTCTAGGTCCCAATCGGCTCCTTCGATCATTCGGATTTCACCGAGCTCGTCCGCTTGCTTTAGCCAACTTCTCAGACCATCGGCTTGCTTCATGGTTCCACCACAACTTCAGTTCCAATGGTTTCAATCGTTCCAAAGGTTCCAATGGTTATTTGAATTTCTCCCGACCCGAACGATTGGAACGTCTGGAACAGTTTTACAGTCCCTTTTGTACTTCCCGCAGCAGCCGCAAATCCAGCACTCGCGACAGCGATATTTCTTCTTTGAGCGCCATGCGCTCAGTCTCGCGCTTAAGCGCGTCGCGAATGCCTTTTTCATCCATACCACCGTCCTTGGAAAAAGCCGGTAGCATCGATTTGTAAAGCTCGGTGGCTGAGGCCGAATCCACACTCCATTCTTTGCTGATGAATTGCATCGAATCAGCGGGCCGTTGCTGTATCAATCGTAGGCTCTTGATGGTGGCGATCAGCATCCGCCGCACAAGCTCCGGCCGTTCTTGGATCATTTTATCCGATGTTCCCACTCCAGAGAGCGACTGCTCGACGTGATCACCGAAATAGGCCAAGGTGCGATAACCCATTTGCGTCGCCATCGCATTAAACGGCGGTGACAACACTCCAGCGTCGACGGTGCCGGCTTTCAGCGCCGTCAGAATATTCGAAGTTGTTCCAGTGCCGATCAATGCGACTTCCCTATCCGGGGTTAAACCATTCTTCGTCAGCAGAAAACGCGCGAGAGTATCGGTAGATGAACCAATGGCGGTGATGCCGATGATCTTGCCTTTGAGATCGGCCATCGACCGGATATCCGGTTTCGCCATCAACCAAAAGGAAGGTTTAATCGTGAGAAACCCGACGACCTTGACTGGCAAGCCGCGCGCCGCCCCGGCCATGACCTGTGACTGAGCACCGGAGAAATCGATGTCCCCTGTGGTAAGGGCGGCTACCTGGATCGTCGACGCTACCAGTATCATCTGCAGATCGATGCCTTCGGCCTGAAAAATTCCCTTGTCGCGTCCGATCGTGATCGGCAAGTAATTCAAGCTTTTCGCCGGATAGGCAAAACGAACTCGATCGGCGGCGAAGCTGTCCCTTGGGCTAAACGAAAAAGCGAACAGAAAGGCCAGAATTGTTATGAGATTCGTCCCTCTGATCCACTTCCGGCTTTGGCAATGGGAGGTCATCGTTCCCTGCTTTGAAAAAAAAGGGGCTGTTGTGTCAGTTTGGCTTGCTAACTGCCGACCCGCGCGAAAAATACTGTTTTCATCGCCATGCTAGCCGTTTTGCTTTTGATATTCTTGAGCAGCTTCGAGAATCGATTGCGCGATGGCGCCGTAGGCGCCGCAACGGCAGATATTTCCGCTTAGCCATTCGGCAATCTGCTCTCGGGTGGGATGAGGATTAGTCATCAATAGCGCCTTCGCCGCGATGATTTGCCCCGGCGTGCAGTAACCGCACTGAGCGCCGATGTTCCGGATGAATGCCGCTTGCAGCGGATCTAACTCTTCACCGCGCGCGACACCCTCGATGGTGAGCACTGCTTTTTCGTGCGCTTCGAAGGCCAAATAAGTGCACGAGCTCACCGGCCGGTTGTCCACCAATACCGTGCACGCGCCGCACACTTCGGATTCACAGGAGCGCTTCGTTCCCGTGAGCCGCAGGCGATTGCGGAGCAGTTCAAGCAGCGTTTCCTCAATCGGCACCTCACCGGACCAGTGCTTCCCGTTCACCGTGAGTGTTAAACTGAATTTATTTTGTGGGTCCATAATACGTGCATGCGATAAAGTCGGTTAAGCTACGTTGGTCTTTGTTCCTCCCCCTAGACGACGGGGAAGGAACTAAACGCGAACGACAGGGTTCGACAAAGGCTAAGGAGCATGTGCTAAGTCTTATCCCTGATACTTCTTGTAGATCACGTCTGTCTTCGCCGCCATAATGAAGTCATTTTTATGCAGGTTTTTGATCTTGTGCGTCCACCAGGTGACAGCGACCTTGCCCCATTCGGTGGTGAGCCGCGGATGATGTCCTTCTTCTTCCGCCGCTTCGCCAACGGCGTTGGTGAAGGCAATCGCATCCTTGAAATTCTTGAACTTGAATTGCCGATCTAATTTCGGAATGCCTTCTTCGTTGATGATCTGCCACTGCGGAATTTTTGGTTGAAACTCTTCGATTTCTTCGCGCGTCACGGATGGTGCGCCGACCCGGCACGCTACACACTTTTGTTCGGTTAGTTCTTCCATTCTGAACGTTCCTCCAATTAGAATTTGTCACCGCATTCTGTAGGGGCACGGCATGCCGTGCCCCTACACAAGATTGGTATCACAGTTTCGGCATGACCTCGCTTGCAAACTGTTGCATCGATTCTTTCACCGCCGCGTGCGGCACAGTGCCGATGTTAAACCACGTGAGCAGGTTCGTCGCGCCGGTCTTTTGTGTCAGCTCCTTAATTTTCTCCACTGCCAGCCTTGAGTCCCCGATCACCGCATGTTTTTCACAAACCGTGTCGAAGGCGACCTGCGCTCCCGCCACGGTGCGCAGGCGCGCCGGCAGCTCCACGCCGCGCCGAGTCAACCATGCCGTGTAATCTACACGCATGTCGGTAATCGTTTTGAAGTAGCTCATGACGCCGGCTTCTGAGCGCGCTTTCGCTTCGTCCGCGCTCCGCGCTAAGTGCATCGGCAGCAGCAATCCCAACTCTCGGCTCCCTGAATCGTGGCCATTCTGTTTCAAACCAGCCCAATACGCGTTCGCGTACTCGATCACCTGCTCCGGCGTACGCGTGTGAATTGGCAGAAAAAGATTCACTCCTAAGCGGCTGCCGACTTCGACTCCGTCGAGGGAGCTGGTTGCCATGTAGATCGGCGGCAAAGGTTTTTGAATCGGTTTCGGGTTGACGATCACTTCAGGAATATCAAAAAACTTCCCCTTATACGTGAGCGTCTCTTCGGACCAGGCCTTTCGAATGACTTCGAGCCCTTCGGCCATGAACTCGTGGGTTGATTTATGATCCGCGCCGAAACACTCATACGCCCGGCTATGCGGATGACCACCGCCGGCGGCAAATTCCATTCGCCCGTTACTGACGAGATCGAGCATCGCGGCTTCTTCAGCCAACTGTACGGGATGGTGCACCGGCAGCGTGTTTACAGCGACACCAAGGCGCAGCCGGTTGGTTCGCTGCGCCACCGCGCCCAGCACGACGTAGGGCGCGGATAACAGAGAGAATTTAGGCTGGCAATGGATCTCGGCGATCCAATAAGTGTTGAAACCCAATCGGTCGGCCAACTCGGCTTGCTCCATGAACTCTTCGAGCCGAGCCGCCGGCGACGAGCCCTCCGGACATTGGATTTCCGTAAACAGACTACATTTCACCGGCCGCTTCTTCCCCTCCGCCTGCGTGAACGACGCAGCAACTACGATCGTTTGCTTTTTCTCTCATTGGCTTCGACAACTCGCTGGGCTGACGCTGATAATTCTTGTGTAATCGGCACATCGAGGTTATACAGGCGCGCCAGCTCGGCGACGAGTGGAACATCTTTATTCAAAACATTTCGTCCCGATCTTGGCAGCGGATCATTTCCCGAAGGATCAAATGTTCTCTCCCACCGGTTGAGCACGCTATTGTGGCCGACACGACGCATCAGCTCCAACGCCTTCTGATAAGGAATGCCGCCGGCCATGCCGATCTGAAGCGCTTCGTGAACGATCAGCGTCTCCGCGCCGCCGAGCATATTCACGATTAGTTTCCCGACCGCGCCGGTGCCAAGCGGGCCCATGTGAAAAACTTCCTTGCTCATCTTGAGCAGATGCGGCCTCGCCCGCTCCACCAACTCATCCGGCCCACCGACCACAAAGCAAAGATTACCGGCACGCACCGTGTCCGGTACGCCGGTCATACAGGCATCGATGGCATGCACCCCTTTTGCGCGCGCGGCATCGGCCACTTTGACCATTGTTTGCGGCAAAATCGAGCTGTGAAGCAACAACAGAGTTTCCGGCCGCGCGCCTGCCAAGACTCCCTTGGCTCCAAGAACACAGTCAAGCATGTCTTGGTCCGTGCGCACGACGATATCGATCAGCGTCGATTCTCTGGCAACCTCCGCCGCACTTTCCACTGTGCGCATGCCCAAGACCCGCGCTTGCTCTAACGCGGGCATGTGTGAATCGTAGCAAACCGCCTTGACCCCGGCGAGCTTGAGCCGCTCAAGCAGCGCCAAGCCCATGGCGCCCGTGCCGATCATGCCGACTGTTTCCACGTGGCCTCCATTCGGCAACAAAAATTGCTTCTATTTGTACAACCGATCGACGAATCCGCTTTTCTCAAGCTCAAGAAGGGCTGAATTGTCGATGAAACTCTCCGCCTTAGCCGTCTTCGCTCCCGGATGCGTGGCAAAATTCAGCATGGTTTGAACGGAGGCGACCGGCACAACCGGCACTTTTTCCCAAGCCGGTAGGAAAGTACGATAGGAATCCTCGAGATCGTCGCGATCCGTAGTCTTGGTATACTTGCCGATGATCTGTTTAGCTAGCTCGGCATCCGCGCGGGCGACTTTGATTCCTTCCAGGTATCCTTGCAAGAAACGGCGGACCTCTTCGGGGTGAGATCTGAGATAGTCTTTCGTGCTCGCGAAGGCGGCATGAATCATGGGGATGTTTTTTTCTGTCACATTGATCAATTCTTTCAGCCCGGCATGTCGCGCCTTTAGAGTCGTCGGCGAAGTAAAGATGCCCCCATCCGCGTTGCCTTGGCTTATTCCCGCGAGGATCTCGGCCATGCCTTTGAGATAAATCACCTTGACGTCTTTACCCGCTGCCAATCCTCCTTGCTGGAGCAGCACCCGCGCGACAAAGTCCGTCGTCGCCCCGGGCAGGGTTACCGCCAGCACCTTTCCTTTTAGGTCGCCGAGAGAACGGACCTCCGGTTTGGCATAAAGCGACATGACCGCGCGGCTGAGGACTCCGGCCATGTAAACCACCGGTTCGCCGTTCAGACCGGCTTCGATAATTTCACCGCCAGGATTGACAATATCGAGGCTCTTGGCGAGAAGACCTTGCGTCGCGGTTGCAGGCGCGATGAAACGCAGATCGAGATTCAAGCCGTATTTGGTAAACAAGCCTTTCTCTAAGGCGATCCATACCGGCGCAAAGCCGCCGCTGATGCCCGAATAATTCGCCCGAAGGATGGGGCTCTCCCCGCCGTAGGAAATGCTTGCAAGCAGGAGCGTCATTGAACAAATCGCCGAGGTAAAAACATTCAGTCGCTCTGTTCGCATAAAAAATAACTCCTCGGTAGATGTGGTGTTTTTAAGCGAGCGGGGGGATTAATGCTTACCAGCCCAGCGCGTAACCCACCCGGCGCGGATCGGCGCCGCTGAGCCAGCAGTCATTCTCGCGTACAATTACCTTTGCGCTGCCGAAGGACCAGCGATCGACGATGGACACCGTGTGGCCTTGTTTGCGCAAACTATTGAGGGTCGCCTGGTCATATCCTTCTTCCATGCGCAAAGCTTCGGGAAGTTGATCGCGCGGCGGCGTGCCCGGTTGGTGGCTCCAGCGCGGCGCCTCGACGGCGCTCTGCGGGTCCATCTGTAAGTCGACCAGATCGTGGATAATCTGAAAATTGGTTTGCGGCTGTTCGTCTGCTCCAGGGCTGCCGCCGACCGCGAACACTTCATTGCCGCGAAAGATCATATAAGTATTGAGCGTGTGCGCCGGCCGTTTACCGGGCTTCAAAGAATTGGCTTTGCTTGGATCGAGACCGAAGCTGCACAGGCGATTATTCATGATCACGCCCGTTTCACCACCGATAACGCGCGACCCGAAGGGCGCGAAGACGCTTTGAATAAACGAAATCGCATTGCCGTCGCGATCCGTCGCGCAAAGATAAGTTGTATCAGTGCTCTGGTTTCCGACGGCAACGGAAGGCCGATTCATAATCTCGCTGACGAGCTCGCGCCGCTTGGCGGAATGCTCTTTAGAAATCAGCGTTGCAATTTTTGGATCGCCGAATTTCGGATCTTCCAGGTAACGTATGCGATCTTCGAAGGCTAGTTTCTTCGCTGCCACTTGGTAGTGAATCATATCGGCGCGACTCATGCTGCCGTCGTGAAACGGCCAGGCCTCGACGATGTTGAGCATTTCGAGAACCATGAAGCCCTGCGACACCGGCGGTTGCTCGTAGACCAGCGCATCGCGGTAGCTGGTGCTCACCGGTTCCAGCCATTGGCACACCACGCTCCGTAAATCTTCCTGTGCCAATAATCCGCCCTCCGACTTGATCGTCGCGCAGAGTTTGTCGGCCACTTCACCGGAATAGAATCCTTCCCTCCCCTTTCGCGCGATCTTTTCAAAGACCTCGCCCAGACCCTTTTGCACAACTATTTTTCCCGGCTTCGCCGCGCCTAACGGCTGGCGGTAACAACGATCGACCCATGGAAATTCTCCGCTGAACTCCTCGATGCTTTCGGCGAACTCTTGCGAGATGGGAAAACCTTCACGCGCGACGCGAATCGCGTCTGCCATCAGCCGTGTCAAGTCTTTCGTGCCGTACTTTTTGTGCAGTTCCAACCAACCATCTACGGCTCCGGGAACGGCGATGCTGAGCGGCCCAAATTGCGGAATATTTTTCAAACCTCGATCGTGAAAATATTCGATGCTCGCCTTGGCGGGTGCCGGACCGCTGGAATTGAGCGCCTCGACCTTTCCGGTCTTTTCCATGAAGATCAACGCAAACAGGTCACCGCCTGGGCCACTGGCTTCGGGTTTTACGACTGCCATGACGAACGCAGCGGCAAGCGCGGCATCGACCGCGTTGCCGCCGTCTCTCAGCACGTTCACGCCCGCTTGGGAAGCAAGCTGATGGCCGGAAGAGACCATGCCGTTTTGTCCCATGATGACGGGCCGGGCTGCTTTGGTAAATTTCATGCGGCTCCTAGTCCAAGAATGTTGGCGGCGTTGCCGCCAAGAATCTTGGCTTTCTCAACGGAAGCGAGATCAAGCCCAGCAATCGCTTTCAAACTGTTTTTAACCAACACACACCCTTCTTCTGGCCCATAAGGATAATTCGTGCCCAAAACCATTCGGTCCGGGCCGAAAAAGTCTTTAACACAACGAAGCGTCGATGCCGGATGATCGGCGGTATCGACGTAAAAGCGCCGGAAAGAATCGAGCGGGTTCTCTTTCAAGCCGTATTTGTGACGAATCTCGTCGGTGCGGCCGGTGTAGATATTGATCGCACGCTGGGCGAAGAACGCCAAAACGCCGCCAACGTCGGCGACAACCCAATTAATTTCGGGGAAACGCTCGAGCACACGGCCGTAGACTAGACGGGTCATCGCCACGGTGCTATCAAAGGCCCAACCGAAGATCAAAGTGGGCATGATATCAATGCCGGTTGCCTCCGTAGCGAGCGGCGCGGTCGGATGCACGTAGACCGGCAAATTGTATTTGGCCAAACGTTCGTAGATCGGAAAGAGCTCTTCGCGATCCAGCGCCTGGCCGTTGAGATTCGCGAAACAGCCGAAGCCCCGGAGTCCAAGCTCGTTGACTGATCGCTCCAACTCATCCAGCGACGCTTTAGTGTCGCAAGTCGGCAGTGTGAAGAACCCGATAAAACGCTTTGGATGCTTCCTCGCGATAGCCGCAATGGCATCATTGGCAACCCGCGCGATCTCGATCGCGTCTTCTCCATCGAAACGATCAGCGCCGGGTGCCGGTATCGTCAGCACGTGAGCGTCGATACCCAACTGATCCATGTGCCTAAGACGCTTCTCGATATCTTGTCCTTGGAATGTCGCGGTGTTGATGCGGCACTTGAGCGTCCTATCGTAAAAGTACGACATGCCGCTATGCGGATCGGGCTCTTCGAGAATGACCGCCCCATCGAGCCGTTTCATTTCGGCGAGGTAGGATTGCGGAAATACGTGCGCTTGAAAATCGATGACCATGTCCGAGTCACAACCAATAAGATTTATATGTCATAGGCCATATAGGGCGCGCGCGTTGTCGTCGAGGATTTTCTTGACCACATGTGCCGGGACCGCGCCATCTTCTTTGAGCTTGCGCAACGCGAGAATCTCGGAGGACGTATCGTTGTGGCCGTAGTCAGTGCCAATCACGAGCATGTCGTCGCCAGCGTATGTGAGCACATAAGGCAGATCGTCATCGGTCTGGCAAGTGACCCATATCTTGTTTTTGCGCAGCACCTCGCTCTTGTCGACCTTGATTCCGTTGCGCTCAAAGCGTCTTGCAAAGTCGTGGACCGCGTAGGGCACCCATTGCGAGCTCACTTCTATGAACGCCCATTTGGTGTTGGGAAATTTTTCCGGAATCCGGTTGAAGATCAGCGAGTGAAAGGATCCCACAACCGCGAGCTTGAATTTGTTAAAGCCGCATTCGTTGAGGAAATAATCATGCACCGCGAAGCTGCCGGTGGCGGAATGAACGCAGATCGGCAGATCGAGCCTGCCGGCTTCCTCGTAGATCGGAAAGAAATGGGAGTCGCTGATATGCTTATCGCCTTCCAGGCCACGCATGAAGATGCCGCAGGCGCCATTCTCTTTGGCGAAGCGCGCTTCTTCGATCGCCTCGCCCATCGAAAGTAGCGGCAATACCGCCACCCAGCGCAGCCGGTGAGGCGCTTTCTTCCAGATATCGATCAGCCAGCGATTGTAACTTCGGGTCACCGCTAGCTCGACCTCTGGACGGCGGGTGAAGGGGCGCAGGAAGATCGTTGGGTAAAGTACTTGGACATCGACGTCCAGCTCATCCATGTGCTTGAGCCGCGCTTGGATGTCCGCCATCTCGCGTGCCTCCCGAGCCGTGTCGTGACCGACGTTGCGCGCCTTGCCGATATACGTACCGTCGACCAACCACGATTCGCCGCCCGAAGACGGATCGTTCGGCGTCGACACAATGCGGGGTCTTAAGTTGCGTTCCGATTCCAACATGTATTCCCACGTGTGCTCCGTTTCTAACACATGGGCATCCGAATCGATCACTGCCATCGCTAGAACCCTCCTGATCTAGATCCCGGACCTCGCGCGGCGGGATTGAGCCCCGCCTTCTCGGTCTTTGATCCGATCGAGCTGTTACATCCCTGGCATGTGTAGTCGTACAGCTCGCCGTCCGGCAGCACCAGCAAGAGCCGTTGCCGTACCGGCATCGCGCGTCCGCATTTGTTGCAATAGAGCAAACTCGCGTTGAATTGGTCGAAGGACTGTTCCATGGAACCGCCTCAGGCTTTGTGTTCGCCGTTATGCTCCGCCGCCTTGCTCGCCTTGGTTTCTTTGATCACTTTTTCCGCCAGGTGTGCAGGCAATTCTTCGTAATGGGAAAACTCCATATGAAATTCACCTCGTCCACTGGTAATGGAACGTAGGTCAGGCGCATATTTTAAGACCTCGGACATGGGCACCCGCGACTTGATAACCTGGGTGTGGCCTTTGGTGTCCATGCCCAGCACTTTGCCGCGGCGGCTGTTAAGATCACCGATCACATCACCCATGCACTCGTCGGGCACCGCAATTTCCATGTTCATGATCGGTTCCAGCAGCACCGGCTTGGCCTTTTCAACGGCATTTTTGAATCCCATCGATGCGGCAATCTTGAACGCGATATCCGAGGAATCGACGTCATGGTACGAGCCGTCGTACAAAGTCACGCGCACATCGACCATCTGATAGCCCGCCAAATAGCCGCCTGCCATCGCCTCTCTCACGCCCTTTTCGACTGCCGGAATATAATTACGCGGAATCGCGCCGCCGACGATCTGGTCGACGAACTCGAAGCCTTTACCGGGCGGTAGCGGTTCGACCTTGAGCCAAGTGTCACCGAACTGGCCGCGCCCGCCGGTTTGTTTTTTCAGCCTTCCCTGGGCACTGGCGCTGGCACGAATGGTCTCTTTGTACGGCACTTTCGGTGCTTTCAGGATGACTTCCGCGCCGTATTTGCGTTTCAATTTTTCGACGATGATCTCGATGTGTTGCTGCCCCATGCCGGAAAGAATAAAGTCGCGCGTTTCCTCGTCGCGGTGCATCGCGATCGTCTGATCTTCTTCCATGATGCGATGCAGGCCCTGCGGCAATTTATCTTCATCGGCTTTGCTTTTCGGTTCCAAAGCGAACGAAATGTTCGGCGCGAAATGAGCCGCGCCTTCGTAGACAATCGGCGCCTTTTCGTCGCACAGAGTGTCCCCCGTGGCGATGTCCTTGAATTTCGCGGCGGCGATGATTTCGCCCGCCACCGCTTCTCTTACGGCTTCTTGCTTTTTGCCCTCCAGGTGAAACATGTGGCCCATTTTTTCCTTCACTTGTCGGCTGGGCACGTAGCAAGTCGCATCTGGAGCGATTTTTCCCGACATCACCCGCATGATCGAAAGCTTGCCGGCGAAAGGATCGATCACTGTTTTAAACACATACGCCGAAAACGGCGCGTTTGGATCGGCTGCGCGTTTGAGGGTTTCGCCGTTGGCGGGGTTGCTGCCTTCGACTTCTTCTTCGTCGAGCGGGGACGGCAGATAATCAGCGACGGCGTCCAGCAGCTGAACGACGCCGATTTGCCGCAGCGGCGAGCCGAATAGGATGGGAAAGATTTTTCGCTGCCTCGTGCCTTCACGGATGGCCTTCTTTAACTCTTCCGCGCTCAACTCCTTCCCATCGAGGAATTTTTCAAGGAGTTGATCATCGGTCTCGCAAACGTCTTCGATCATTTTTTGCCGCCACTCGTCGGCGGCACTCTTCAATTCCGAAGGAATCTCCGCTTCGACGAACTTTCCCGTGTCGCCCTCATAGATACACGCCTTCATCGTAATAAGATCGACGATGCCTTTAAAATTCATCTCCGCGCCGAGCGGCATTTGTAGATAGACGCCTTTACATTCCAAGGCTTCCAACATCGGCGCGATACGGCCTTCGACGTCGGCTTGTTCATGATCCATCTTGCTAACGAAAAGTAAGCGGCTCACGCGGTTTTCATTGGCTTTCTCCCACAATCGCTCGGACTCGACACGTATTCCAACGACGGGATTGAGCACGAACACCGCACCGCCAAATCCGCGCATCGAGTTGATCGAGTCGGCGAGAAACGCCGCGTACCCCGGCGTGTCGATCAAAGTCATCGGAAATTTTTTCCACGACAGGGAATGAAATGCCGTCGAGATCGACACACGATGCTTGATCTCTTCGGGCTCATGATCCAACACCGAAGTCCCGTCTTGAACCTTTCCCAACCGCTGAGTCGCACCCGCGGCGAACAGCATCGCTTCCCCTAGAGAGGTCTTGCCCGACCCTCCTTGACCGAGAATGCCGAAGTTACGAAGTTTCTCTAGCTCCGCTACAGCCATAACTACGGGTTCCTCCCTCTAGATTTTTCTAAGTTTGGACTCTTGCTTTAACTTCATGGAGCGAATTTCGTTCATAAATAATTCGCAGCCCTTCTAAGGTCAAGAATTCATCCACTTCGGTGATGCTGGAACATTCCGATGCGACCAAAGGCGCCAATCCTCCCGTGGCCACGACCTTGGCTCGAAGGCCATGTTGCTCTTGAATGCGCTTGACGATGCCGTCCACCAAACCTACATAGCCGTAGAAGATGCCCGCTTGGATCGAGTTGATGGTATTTCGTCCGACGACTTCTTTGGGCTTGACGACCTCGATGCGCGGCAACTTAGAGGCGCGCTGAATCAACGCCTCTAGTGAAATGGACAAACCCGGCGCGATGGCGCCGCCAACGTATTCGCCCTTTCTTGAAATTAGATCGATGGTCGTCGCCGTGCCGAAATCGACGATGATGCAGCTGTCGTGATATTTTTCGTATGCCGCGATGCCGTTGACGATGCGGTCGGCGCCGACGTCTTTTGGGCTCTCATAGAGAATCGGCATGCCGGTCTTGATGCCGGGGCCGACAATCAAGGGTTCGATTTTGAAAAATTTATCGGATAGCTCTTGCGTCGTCGTTAGCATGGGCGGCACCACGCAGGAAACGGCAATGGCGGAGATTTGATCGCAGCGATAACCTGCGTAATCGATCAGCTGCGAGATGATCACGCCATACTCGTCCGCAGTGCGCTCCGCTTGGGTCGCCAAGCGCCAGTGAGTGATCAACTTCTTGCCTTGGTAGAGACCAAGAACGATGTTGGTATTACCGATATCGATGGCCAGCAGCATGGATCCGCGAATCAAATCTCCAGTGGAATCACGTCCCCGGCAATAACCTTCTGCAGTATTCCGTCATCTCCTTCGACAAGCAGCGTGCCATCGCGCGCCAGGCCGCGCGCCCGGCCGATGAGAACCTGATCGCGCAATTCGATGCGCACGCGCTTTCCGCGCAGGCCGAAACGCGCCTCCCATTGCGGCGCGATCGCCTCAAAGCCAAACTGTTCAAGATCTCCATAGCACCGGTCAAGGTCTTGAATCAATCGTCGTAAAACAAATTCGCGATCCATGTGAATCCGGGTCACATCGAATAGAGAAGTCGCCCGTTGACGAAGCTCCTGCGACATGGCATCGACCGGGCAATTGACATTAACGCCGATACCGAGAATCACGTACTCGACGCGCTCGCGTGCGCAGACCGCCTCAGCCAGAATACCTGCCAACTTCTTCCCGTTGACCAATATATCATTGGGCCACTTGATCACCGGGCTCAGCGGAATCAGCGAATCGATGGCTTCAGCGAGCGCCACAGCAGCCGTCAAAGTAATCTGCGGCGCATAAACCGGCGCCAACTTGGGGCGGAGAATGACCGAGAAATACAGGTTAGCAAACGGCGGAGACTCCCAGCGCCGGCCCAGGCGGCCGCGGCCGTGGGTCTGGGACTCCGCGAGCACCACTTCGCCTTCGGCCGCGCCCTTCTCGGCAAGCTCGCGAGCGTGAGTATTGGTTGAACCGATCTCGGCGAAGTAATGGAATTTTGTACCTAGGCGTTTCGCGTCTAAATGTCCGCGAACCTTAGCGACATCAAGCGGCGCGCCGCCAACCGCCGCCGTTAAAATGGACCGAGGATCACTTGCTGACATTCATCGTGATTTTCATGTTGAAATCGACCACCGGCGCCGAATGCGTGAGCGCGCCGGAGGAGATAAAGTCCACGCCGGTGGCGGCGACTTGCCGAATGGTTTCCAGCGTGATTCCCCCCGAAGCTTCTATCCACGCTCGCTTGTTGACCAGCTTTACCGCCTCGGTCATCTGCGCGATCGACATATTGTCGAGCATGATCACGTCGGCGCCGGCATCGATCGCTTCTTGAACCTGTTTCAAGTTGCTGGTTTCCACTTCGACCTTCGCCATGAATGGCGCGTGACGCCGCACCGCTTTGACCGCTTCGGCGATCGAGCCTGTGGCTTCGATATGATTATCCTTCACCAGCGCGGCATCGTACAGGCCGATGCGATGATTCATACCGCCGCCCATGCGTACCGCATATTTCTCCAGCGTGCGAAGCCCGGGCGTGGTTTTTCGGGTATCGAGCACCTTGCAGGGAAAGTCCTTGACGGCGTCGACATATTTCCGCGTCAAGGTCGCCGTGCCCGACAATCGTTGGAGAAAATTGAGCGCCGTCCTTTCGGATAAGAGCAGTGCGCGCACCGGACCGACCGCTTCAGCAACCACCATGCCCTGGGTGACTGGAGCGCCGTCATTGGTCAGCAACCGCACCGTGATTTTGTGATCAATGAAATAGAAGATTCGTTCGAGCAAAACCAAGCCCGCCACGACGCCGTCTTTTTTGGCGCGGAACAAACCGGTTCCTTGCGCTTCCGCCGCGATAGTCGCCATTGTCGCCAAATCGCCGGCGCCGATGTCTTCATCGAGCGCGTCGCGAATCAATCTTTCGATCTGCGGGCTGACTTGAATATCCATGAGCGCTAGCTCCTCCCGGCCTGAATTTCGCGGATCTTTTCCAAGCTGCTCCTGAGCGTGCGGATCTTCTCCTCGAACTGGCTCGCCTTTTCCCGCTCCTTCTCGACCACTTCCTCTTTGGCCTTGGATAGAAAGTCATCGTTGCCGAGTTTCTTTTGCACCCGCACCAGTTCCTGCTCGATCTTGCCCACCTCTTTGGCCAGTCGCACCTGCTCTTCATCGAGATTGACCAGATCGTCGAGCGGCAAATAGATCTCTGTGGCGCCGACCACCGACGTTGCCGCTCCCCGTGGACGCTCACCGGAGCTCAAGAATTCCGCCGAACCGACGCGCGCCAAGGCGCGCAGATACGGCCGCTGCTCACTGAGGAATGATAGGTCCGCGCTCTGGCCGTAAAAAATCACCTTGACTTCTTTCCCGGGCGGGCAGTTCATTTCGGTGCGAAGATTCCTGATGGCGCGAACAACGCCCATCAGAAACTCCATTTTTGTTTCCGTGTCAGCGTCAATCCAGGTTGATGGCGCCGTCGGATACGGCTGCACCATGATGCTTTTGCGAGTGTCACTGAACACCTGCCAAATTTCCTCGGTCACAAACGGCATAATCGGATGAAGCAGCAGGAGAATCTGATCCAACAATTCCGACAGGAGTTTGCGGCTCTTTGCCGGATCGTCACCGACGGTCCCGTTGAGCGCCAGTTTACTCATCTCAATGTACCAGTCACAGAACTCATGCCAGGTAAACCGATAAAGGACATTGGCATAATCGTTGAACCGGTACGCCTCGATCGCTCTGCGCGCTTCGACGATGGTCGAGGCGAGGCGCGAACGAATCCAACGGTCAGCCAACTCCAACTTATCATCGAACAGCACATCGTGCCCGTCGTCTCTGGCGTCACTCGCGCCGGACAGATTCATCTGCACGAAGCGTGACGCGTTCCAAAGCTTATTGACAAAATTTTGATAACCGGCGATGCGATCTTCCGCGAGCCTGATATCGCGTCCCATGGCGGCCATCGCGGCGAGTGTGAAGCGGAACGCATCTGTGCCATATTGATTCATGACGTCGAGCGGATCGATGACGTTCCCCTTCGATTTGGACATCTTCTGCCCCTGTTCGTCGCGCACCAGCGCGTGGATGTAAACATCACGGAACGGCACTTCACCCATGAATTTAAGTCCCATCATGATCATCCGCGCCACCCAGAAGAACAAAATATCAAAGCCGGTGACTAATGTAGATGTCGGGTAGAAGGTCTTCAGATCGTCCGTGTTGTCGGGCCAGCCCAAAGTCGAAAACGGCCACAGCCCGGAAGAAAACCAGGTATCGAGAACATCGGGGTCTTGGATCAATTCCTTGCCGTCACATTTCGGACAATGCTGCGGAGCTTGCCGCCCGACGATGGGCATTGCGTCTTTGGTGAGTAAATAATCGCCGTCCGGTCCGGTGATAAGGTTTGCCGCATCGCAGCGCTTACAGTACCAAGCTGGAATCTGGTGGCCCCACCAAATCTGCCGCGAGATACACCAGTCTTTGATGTTTTCCATCCAGGCAAAATACGAATTACTCCAGCCTTCGGGGATAATCTGAATTTTGCCGTCGCGCACCACCTTCGTCGCCGGTTCCGCCAACGGTTTGATGTCAACGAACCACTGCGGCGTCAAGTATGGCTCGATCACTGTCTGGCAACGGTAGCATCGCCCCACCGCAAGTTTGTGGACGGCGGTTTTCTCCAGAAACCCATTTTCTTTTAACTCCGCAACGATGAGCTTCCGCGCATCGAAGCGGTCTTTGCCGCGATAACGTTCAATCCATTCGCCGCTCTCGCCGCGAGCTAAGAATGCCGCCGCGTCGACCCGCGCCTCGGCGTCGAATATGCTGATCTTATCCAAGCCGAAGCGCTCGCCGATTTCGAAGTCGTTGAAATCATGTCCCGGCGTGATTTTTAGCGCGCCGCTGCCGAACTCGCGATCGACAAAGGGATCGGCGATAAGCGGAACGACACGCCCCGTGATCGGCAAGCGAATCTTCTTACCGATTAAGTTCTTGTAGCGCTCGTCATCCGGATGCACTGCCACCGCCGTATCGCCGAGCATCGTTTCCGGGCGAGTCGTCGCTACCACGAGCGCTTGCGACGGGTCGTCGGCGAAGGGATAACGAATATGCCAGAGGTTGCCGTCCGACTCTTCGTGCACGACTTCGATATCGGCAAGCGCGGTTTTGCAACGGGGGCACCAATTGATCAGTCGTTCTGCGCGATAGAGAAGTTTATCCTCCCATAGTTGGACGAACGCCTCGCGCACTGCTCGCGACAGCCCCTCGTCCATGGTGAATCGCTCGTGGCTCCAGTCGCAGGAAATCCCCAGCGCTTTCAGTTGGTGCAGGATCGCGTCGCCCGCTTCTTGTTTCCACTGCCAGACTTTTTCGATGAACTTTTCGCGCCCCAGCTGCGTCCGGCTGATTCCCTTTTGTGCAAGCTGGCGCTCGACGACGTTCTGCGTCGCGATGCCGGCGTGATCCGTGCCGGGGACCCAAAGCACACGGTAACCGTCCATGCGTTTATAGCGGCAAAGAATATCCTGGAGTGTATTGTTGAGGGCATGCCCCATGTGCAGGGAACCGGTAACGTTCGGCGGTGGGATCACCATAGAAAAACACGCGCCGGTGCCTTTTGTTGGCTCAAACAAGCCGGATTTCATCCAGTGGTTGTACCATTTCGCCTCGATATCTTTGTGACTATAAGCCTTGGAGAGTTGCATACGTTTATTTCGTCTTGTGCTGCGGCGCTTTCGACTTTTCGCGCGCCGAACCCTCCTCGACGATCTCCACGAGATCAATAACTTGAACTTGGCTTTCTACGTCCGTGCCCGCGCTGTTCCCCTTCGTCGACGATGGCGATTCCGCGCGGCTGCTTTTGGCATTGACCGATTGCTTCGCTGCGTTTACTGTTCCCAAACATTCCGCCAACGCTTTTTGCAGCGCGTCTTTGCCTATCGGCTGGTCTATCACCACCAACTTCTCGCTCGTCGGAGCTTGCGCCACAGCGGCTCGGTCAATCCAAATCGTCGGAGTCTTCCAGTTTTGCACATCGCCAAGCTCCCGCGTTGCCAGTGAGTCACGTTCTCGCAGGGCTGCAGCATCCACGATAACTAAGTCGACATTTTTCACGGCCGCAGCGTCGGGAATCATTTCCATGACTTCTACCTGATGCTCGGGAAAAAGAGCGACCGAAAAAGCGTGCTGCAACATTTTGTGCGGCTGTATGACCAATATCCTACTCATGCGTTGTTCCTGACAAACTTGACAAGGCCCTGACCTCAAGTTAGATAAAATCAACAGTCGATGGGTATGAGCTAACTGCGCGAAAGTGGCGGAATTGGTAGACGCGCAGGATTCAGGATCCTGTGGGGTAACTCCCGTGGGGGTTCGATTCCCCCCTTTCGCACCAAGTCGTAAGGTCAACACCTATCATACAAACCCAAGTTTCTCTAATGTCTCCGCGGTCGTCGGCGACGACTGAGAAGCGGCGCCGAACGCGCCGTGCGAGAATTCGTTGGCGCCCGCAATCCCACGGTAGAGAAACAAGATTTCGCTAGAGACGCTTGTGATGTGATCCTGACTGATTCATCGCCGCGGTATTGGAATTGAAACCGATAGTCGCGATGACATGAAGACAACAATTCGACCGAGCCACGGGACTATCGATGAAACTATTCTTGATCGCATTATGTGCTTTCGCCCTGGCAGCCTGTTCGAAAGATTCAGACGACTCGGCAAAGTCAGGAAAAAATGCTGACCCCGCAAGAGGCAGAGCCGTCTACCTAGCAAACTGCGTGGCTTGCCACAACAACGATCCATCTAGAGACGGCCCTATCGGCCCGGCTATCAAAGGGTCTTCTAAAGAACTGCTGGAAGCCCGCGTGCTCAGCACCAGCTATCCGCCGGGCTATAGAGCAAAACGCCCGACGAAGGTGATGCCCCAATTCCCGTTTCTGAAAGACGATATTCCACACCTGGCCGCCTACTTGGCCAAGTAACCCTCGCGACTTATGTAAGCCCGAGCGTCAACAAAAACAGGATCGCAGTCAACAGAAAGCCAAACCACAGGGCTCCCTTCACTGAATCGAGCGGTTGTTTCGCCACGCCTTGAGTGCCTATCAGCGCGTTGCATTCAAAGGCCCCCACGAGCACGATCACGATAAACCAGAAATATCCGTGTGAACCCCATGGACCCATTAAGCCCACCATCCCCGAATAATGGCTGGCGGCTCCCATGTAAAAAAGCATGGGGATCGAAAAAACGGTGTTGGTTCGAGAAGTCAAAGCGGCGCGCCGAGCGGCGCCGGCAGCGGCGGGCAAGGCCTGGCCGCCTGAAGCTACCTGATTGGTCGAAGCAATGACGATCTGTTGCTTTGGCCAGATGACAAGCCAAACGTTCAAAAACATGATGGTGCCGATCAAGCCGCCGACGGTAATTGTCACACCGTAGGATGACGAATAGAACAGCCCAGCGCCCATCTCGCTCATGCGCATGATATACATGAGGATACCGGCGAGGAAGGTGACCATCGCGCCCCAGCGAAACCACCACAGCGCGCGCGGCACCAGCTTCTGAATCGCTCCGATCCTGACCGGCGCTTCGGTCTCCGCGAAAAACGGTGTCTGCACGAAATTAAAATAATAAAGAATTCCGATCCAAGTAATACCCGCCAAAAAATGAATCCACCGCAGAATAAACAATGTAAACTCCATTGCTCTCTCCTCCTTCTACGCCATTTGATGTTTTATCGAATCAAACAATGTCTGGGTCTTGGGCGTTATATATTCGGGGTGGCTCAATTTTGTCAAGGAAAATCGCCCATATCTCAAGACACAACGAGTTTTTTCATGACTGCGCGCGGTGTATTTCGCCTCGCTGCCGAATAATTATAGGCGCGTTCTGGAGCGATCATCACGGCGCGAAGTCTGACTTGACCAATCCAGTGATCTATGCCATTTTCCGAGCTAGCTTTCTGATCCACGCGCGGAGCGTCTCTGATCCGAGAAACAAAAATCAACACATCGCCGGCAGATTCCAGCATCGCACTCGATGTCGAACGGAGAATTCCCTTGCTTCAGGGAAGTAACGATCCGTTTAGCTGCGTCACCGAGGAACTGCAACTCGTCGAAGACAATCTTGTTCGTGCCATCGGTTCCCGAGAACGCGATCTCACCAATATTTCCGCGCATTTGATCCACGGCGGAGGCAAGAGAGTCCGGCCGATGGTGACGCTCTTAGCGTATTTCGCCTTTGGCGGACAACGCATCCGGGACATTGTCGATATCGCGACGGCAATCGAACTTATTCATACCGCCACGCTGCTACACGACGACATCATAGACGGCGCCGAGACGCGCCGGGGTAAAGTTTCCGCATTCAAGAAATTCGGCCTCAAGTCGACGCTGGTCGCGGGAGATTTTCTCTTCATTAAGGCCTTTGAATTCGCCGGAAAATTCGACGAGACCGTAGTTCAATGGACTGCGGACGCCTGCACCCTGCTTACTGAGGGAGAGATCTTACAGAGCCATTTCAACCGCAACCGGTCCGTGACGCTTGAACACTACGTGGAGATCGTCAAACGGAAAACCGCATCGCTTTTCCACACCGGCGCGAAGGTCGGCGCTTACCTTGCCGGCGCCCATCCTTCTTTAGTGGACGAGACCGAACGTTATGGACTGAACATGGGTATCGCATTCCAGATGATCGATGACATTCTTGACGTGGTGGGCAATGCCGAGCTGCTCGGCAAACCGACCGGGATGGATTTGCGCGACGGCAACCCCGCTTTGCCGATCATTCTGGCCATGAACGGCGGCGACGCGACGGTGCGTAAAACGTTCGACTGCAGCAAGCCGACCGAGGAGCAAATTTTAGCCGCATTGACGGCCATTAAGACGGGTTCCGCGATCCAGGAAGCCAAATTACTCTCCAAGCGCTACGCTCAAGAAGCTCTTAAATCGGTCAAAAAACTGCCGCCATCGCTCTATCGTAACGGACTCAAAACTCTAGTGCAGCTGATCATCGATCGAGATTTCTAACCACATCTCAGCGCTCTTCCCCGCATCGATCCTGTAGTTTAGATCTTTGCTGATGTCCGCTTTAAACTCTCCGCGCGACCGAGCCGTTCAGAACATGTTCGACCGGATTGCGAGGCGCTATGATTTACTCAATCGCGTTATCAGTTTTCGCCTTGACGTGCGCTGGAGGCGTCGAGCGATTCGCAGCATTCTGACGGGCGGAAATTCGCTTCTTCTCGATATCGGCACCGGAACCGGCGATCTCGCGTTCACCGCGGTAAAGGAAGCCAGGGGCAAGGCGCGCATCGTCGGCTTGGATTTCTCCCTGAAAATGCTAAAGCTAGCCCGCACCAAACAGGTCACATTTACGCACGGTGAAAACACCGCCTTTGTCATGGGCAGCGCTATGGCTTCGCCGTTTAGGGACGCAATCTTCGATGGCGCCATGACGGGCTTTGTGCTGCGCAACGTCTCCGATTTGTCGCTTTTATTTGCCGAGGCCTTCCGCGTCCTCAAGCCCGGCGCCAAGTTCGTTTCTTTAGATATGTATCCGCCGTCTGCGAGCTGGTTCTCGACACTCTACGCCATTTACTTCTATCGCCTGATGCCCCGAATCGGCGCACTGTTATCGAGCGACCGCGATGCGTACCGGTATCTGTCTGAATCGGTTCGCCAGTTTCATACCCCTGAGAATGTCGAAAAGCTGATCCAATGCGCCGGATTCGCAAATGTCGCGACCCGCAAGTTTATGAACGGCGCGGTATGCATGCACGTTGCGCAAAAGTCATCTGAGGCTTGAGAATCAACGCATGCAAGGGTTTTCCAGCAGTTTTTTGATTTTCTTTTATCAGGTCGCATTGGGTGGTCTTTTCGCGTTGGCCGGTACGCCATTTCATGAAATTGAGCGCGCATTTTACAAGTCGACGGCCGGCGTTCTCTATGCCATCGCATTACTCGGTCTGTGGGGCAAAAGCACGTTCTATTGGCAGAGTTTATCGGAGCAGTTCAGTTGGCGGGTGGGCCTTGAAGTTGTTTTTTACGTCGCCTTCGTTATTTTTTTTTCCTGCTACATGGTCTCTTTATGGGGCGAAAGACGGGCCTTTCGGGCGCGCAGCTTCGCCTCGTGCGTGCTCACGGGATTGGCCGGGCTCGTGCTCACCGCCCTTAGTTTTACGGACGCGCCGTTTATTTCGATCGAGACTCTGATTTATCCGTTGGGATTTTTTCTATCGTCTCTTTTACTCGGCAGCGTCACGGTTGGCATGCTGATCGGCCACTGGTATTTGATCGACACCGGACAGAGCTTGGAGCCGTTCATCCGCATCTATAAATTCTTTGTCATCGCATTGATCACCCAATGCGCGTTCTTTACACTATCGCTACTTGCGCTTCACTTTCTTGGTTCTTCGCGGAGTTTGATTGGCATAGAGCGATTGTGGCAGTACCATGCGACTTTGCTACTTACCCGTGTGACCGTCGGTCAGATCGCGCCATTGATTTTATCCTGGATGATTTGGCGGACACTGCAAATACCGCACACCATGGCCGCCACGGGATTATTTTATATGGCGTTACTGGGAGTCTTTGTCGGGGAGATTTTGGGGCGGCAGATCCTCGCTTTGATTTCTCTGCCCTTCTGAGCCAGGTGGATCGATTTCGGCGCCGGTTTTTGGATAAGTCTTCAATTTGGTAATTCGTAGCCCGTTCGACGTCCAGCCGAGATCGTAGCCAACTGGCTCGCCGACCTTTAAATCGAGCGGCGATTTGGCCTCGCCCACGAGAACCACTAACTCATAAGAAAAAGTCAGCTCCCGGCCGCTCTCGGTCCGCACAACGCCCGTGTTGTTTGACGGAAATAATTTAGTGATGACGCCTTGGTGGAAAAAATCCCCGCGCGGCGATGACAGTGCGTCGGTTTCTTCCGCAGCCATGAATTCACATACTAACCCAGCGGGTGTTTCTGCGAAGCAATACGCTTTTGTAATTCCATGAGACCATCTAAAACCGCTTCCGGACGGGGTGGACAGCCGGGAACATAAACATCGACAGGAATGATTCGATCAATCCCTTGAACCGTCGCATAGTTGTCATAGAAGCCGCCGCTTGCGGCGCAAGCTCCGAAGGCCATTACCCACTTCGGCTCGGACATCTGGTCGTAGACGCGCTTTAACACCGGAGAGAGTTTGTGGTTCACCGTGCCGATGACCATTAGCAAATCCGCCTGGCGCGGGCTGAAACGTGGCAGCAGCGCGCCGAATCGGTCGATATCGTACGGCGACATTGACAGCGACATGTATTCCATCGCACAGCACGCGGTAGCGAAGGGATACGGAAAGAGCGAATACTTGCGCGCCCAACCAACGGCCTTGTCGAGACGCGTTAACACAACTGTCTCCGAAAGGAGCTTTTCCTGCCCGAAGCGCGCTCCGCTATTGCGAGTTGGTTGTGCCATGGATTTTGCTTGTCTGTTCTAAACCGATCCCGACCAATTTCGTTGCTCTTGCCAAGCTACTATTTTTCTTATCACTAGACAAATCGATCTGCGCCGGCACCTTTGTCACCTTGCTACACAGACACCTGGAATTGCAGACCCGTCTTACTGATGAATTGTTTTTCGGCCGGCTAAAGGCGAGGAAACCTGCAAGTGGAAATTTGCACGACCTGAAGATAATGCTGCAAGCGCCGGCTCGGGTTGAACCCGGCGCTTGCCAGAACAACTATTACATTCGTTTTACAACATTAACGGCTTGGGGCCCCTTTTCTCCCTGGGTTATTTCAAACTCGACATTCTCGCCCTCATTCAACGTCTTAAATCCGTCCCCCTGAATCGCGCTGTAATGAACAAATACATCGCCGCCGCCTTCTTTCTCGATGAATCCGTAACCTTTCGCGTTGTTAAACCATTTAACCTTGCCGCTCGCCATTACCCGAACCTCCCTTGCATACGCCGCAACTTGGTATGCCACTCATTCGTGCTCGCCCCAGAGCCGATCACGGTTATTGCTGCGTCTCTCTTCCATCCTCGAAGCTCGTAAGGAATGGGGCCGATTCCCAACGGTCAGGCCTATCTCAGACTGAAAAAGAGACTTCCCTCTGATTTTAGGGGGCGAGATTAGGAAAAGCTGGCTATCTTTGTCAAGAAAAAAAAGAAATCGCCACTTATTGTTCGGGCGGCAGTTCTGGCAGTATACCCCAATCGCACTTGTCGATGAGCTTCACGACGACCTGGCAAATCACTCGACCGGCGGCCGGCCCGTCGACTTCACTCCATCTCGAACCATTCGGAAATTAGATTTGGAGATATCCGGGCCGTATCCGCACTAAAGTATAATATTAGGTTATCTCTTTATCTCATTGAATTTCAGGGACTAAATTCAAGCAATCTTGACCTTTCATCAATTTTCCGTTATAAATAGCCTAGTTAACGCGATTCGGGA
The DNA here is from genome assembly GCA_035637295.1 of Verrucomicrobiia bacterium. Classification (GTDB taxonomy): domain Bacteria; phylum Desulfobacterota; class Binatia; order UBA9968; family UBA9968; genus DP-20. Next base: position 8,132 of record DASPXM010000284.1, on the reverse strand, counting down.
TTCGACATCTAAAGCCCAACGCAAAAACTAAGAAACCATTTGATGGCTATCTATACGGCACTCTCCAAAAGGGACATAACCAAGATCGTCGATGAGTTTGCGCTTGGTGATCTCGTTTCCTTTAGTGGCGTAAAAAACGGGTCGGTAAATACTCATTATCTCATTGAAACGAAGCGCGGCAAGTTCTTCGCCAAAGTCGACGAAGTGAAGAGCGAGCTTGAGCTCAAGCAAGAGCTCGAGCTGTTACTCCACCTTCGAAAACAGAATTTTCCCTGCCTGCAACCGATCAAATCCAAGACCGGGCGATTTCACCTCGACTTCCAGGGGAAGTATCTGACTTTGACCCGTTTTCTCGATGGCATAGAGTTACCCGTCGAGGCGATTACGCCGGCACATTTGAGTGCCCTCGGTCACGCCTTGGCCAATCTGCACCTGATCGGGCGCAGCTACAAAAAAGGCATCGACAATCGTTTTGGCTTCAACCGCATTGTCACGATCTATCGGGAAGTCCGCCGCCAACTCCCCTCGCATCTTAAAAACATTGTGCGGGTTTTAGATGATGAGTTTTCCTACCTCGAAAACTACCTCGATAATAATCTGCCCAAAGGCATCATTCACGGCGATTTGTTCCCCGATAACGTCAAGTTCAAAGGCAACCGGCTCACCGGCGTGATGGATTTCGAGGCCGCTTGCCGCGGCAAGCTGATTTATGATCTGGCTACCGCCGTCAATGCGCTTTGCTACATCGATGATCGCTATCGCATCGACCGATTCGAAGCGTTGATTTCGGGCTATGAAAGCTTGCGGCCTCTTTCACTACCGGAATGGGATTCGTTTCCGAATGAGTTGCGATTTTCGGCGCTACGCTTCACGGTGACCCGCATCAAGGATTTTTACCTTCGCAACACCGATGATAGCCAGCGCGTCTACAAGGATTTCAAAGAGTTCTATGATCGGCTATTGATTCTTCGGCGCGAAAAGAGCGGCGGCATGGAGGATATCCTCCTGGCGATGGCAACCGGCTACGACTATCGCAAATACCAGAAATCCAAGCCTTCGAAGTAGCCGAACAACGAACGCCTGCTTACCCTACATGCTTATTCGGCAGCGCTGAGAGCCGCTTTATTTTCAATTGACTATCGCGTCGAATCAGACGCACCAATGCCGTCAGTATTAGCAGCGCGCCGCTAAGAAACAGCAGCCTTCCACCAACCAGGACAATATAAAAAAAGTTTAGTTTAACGCGCGCCGCGTTAAACTTTTCACGGTCATCGTTGATGCGCCGAAGCACTTCTTCATTTTTCTGGTGATCGAGCTCCTGAAAACTTCGATAGGTCTCTTCTAATCCCGTTCGGGCGGTTTTGTACAGCAAAGCTTGGTATTTGCTGGTTTCGATCGCGCCAACGGTCCAGTTGCCAATTCCAAGAACCAAACACACCAAGCCCGAAATCATCAAATGACTAGAGTAGAGCTCGCGCGGTTTCATTTAATGTCTCTCTTTCGCTAGAGAATACCGGGATGCAAACGAATTTTCCACCCGTTGAATCATTTGCACATGCCCAGTGAGTAGCTTAGGATTCTCTTAACATGAGTCGCTACGTAATCGGAGATATTCACGGCTGCGCTGACGAGTTGCGTTATTTGGTCGAAGCATTACCATTGGCTCGCGGCGACCACTTGGTTTTTCTGGGCGATTACATCGACCGGGGCCCGGACTCATGCGGCGTTGTCTCATTCTTAATCTCTCAGCAAAAATCACATCACGAAATTGAATATGTCTTTCTAAAGGGCAACCATGAGGACATGCTGTTGTCGTACCTCGGTCTTAATGGCCAGCACGGCGACATGTTCCTGGTTAACGGTGGAAAAGCGACCTTTGAAAGTTACGGGATCGCGGCCAGCAGGCCGGCGCCTCATGAGGTCCTCTCGATAATTCCCGCCGAGCACCTGGCTTTTTTTGAGCGGCTGGAAAGCTACTATGTGATGAATCCATTCTTGTGTGTACACGCGGGAATTCACCCGCGAAAAACTCTCGCCGAGCAAACCGATGAGGAATTGTTTTGGATCAGAAACGCATTTATCTATAGCTCTCATATGCTTCCTTGTACCGTTCTCTTCGGGCATACCCCACAACCGACGGTGTTATACGATCTTCCCTACAAAGTCGGATTGGACACCGGACTGGTTTACGGCAATATGTTGACATGCCTCGAAGTAGATGAGAAAGTTCTTTACCAAATCAGCCGAGGAAGAAGGAGCGTCAATAGCACTTCCGTGCAGCGAAAGTGGAACTTAACTCCGGCTTTTCCTTGAGGCTTGATCCTTTCCCCATCCATTATAAACGTCCACTGGCGGTGTAGCTCAGTTGGTCAGAGCACGCGGCTCATATCCGCGGAGTCGACAGTTCGAATCTGTCCACCGCCACCAACCTTTTCTCCGTACTTTTGCTGATTTGCCAGCAACTTCATGAGTTCAGCGATTTTTACCTGAATGCTGTTTTGTACCGTTTTTTGCCCCTGTAAACAGTTTTGACTTGCCCCCAAAGTTGCCCCCAAGATTTTATCTAAAGCGGTGCTCGAGTTTTGTCCAAGTCCGCTAACCGCCTGTTTCATGCGCTCTTGCACTGCCCTGACGTATGTCGTCGTTGTCGTAGGGTTGGTATGCCGCATCAGATTCATCAGCACTCTCGGGTCATCGGTCTGAACCGTGCTCGCGAAATAGTCTCTCATGTCTTTGGGACGAAGCTTGACGCCCTTTAGAAATTCCCTGACCCGCAAACTGTGCAGCCGATCCCCTCGTCGACGTTCGTCGATTTGCATTTCGAGCAACGGTGGACACGCGAGATCGCTTCGACTCGTTTGCAGTCTCGGCAATAACGCCGCTTCGCGATTTTGGATTGCCCGCCGCAATCATGACAACTTGAGGTTAGCCGCTCGATCTTCTCGAAGAGTCGGCGGCGCGAGTAGATCCTTTTCCCGCGAGTCCGCGCCGATCGTCCAGGAAATACGTATTCCGACGCACTCGCGAGCTTGTGTTTCGTAAGCTCTTGATCAATGCCGGTGCCAGCGGCAGGTACGCATCAGCTTCATCGGTCTTCGTGCCGCGGCAGTGGAAATATCCCTCCTCGAAGTTGATGTCTTGCCAGCGGAGCCTATTCGCCTCGTCCTTTCTAAGCCCGGTGAATCTCAGAAAATCGAAGTAGGCGCGATCCCCTGAGTTGAGCGCAGCCGCCGCTCGGTCCACATGCGTCAAGTTGAGCGGTGCCTTTTTCGGCTTGGTATTGCCGATGAGCTTGCCGAGCGCACCCTTCGGTTGGTCTAGCCCATCAACGGGGTTTGCTGTGGCCAAAGGTTTTTTGTCACTACCTTTCGGTATCATCGCCCAATTGAATAGGGCTCGAACGTTCGTAACGTCGTGCCACAAGGTTTTTGGTTTGACCGCGCGCTTTCGCTGGATCACCATTTTTCGGATCTGCTCGGTGGTGATGGATCCGATCGGCGTTGCTGCCCCAAAAAACGGGATGATCACTTTGTTGAAGTTCCATCGCAGGCCGTCCAACCGCCATTGTGAGTGCTGTTGCTCCGCGGAATCGACCAGGTAGGCGCTAACGACGGTTATCAATGCCGTAGGCGGAAGCTCCGGCTCTCTTGGTTTGCTCAAATCTTGCTTGAACTCAGTGAGCGCAGCTTTCGCCTCTTCCCGTGTTGCCCAAACGTATCGCTTGTAAGTGCGCCCTTGATGGAGAGCCTGTAGCCCCAACGGTCCCGCTCCGCCCTGTATTCGACGCCGTTTCTTTTCCGTCTCTTCTTTAACATCGCTCCCCCCGGTACTGGACGCGCAGATTTATGTATCCGTCAACATCCTCTTGCCGATAACGCTTAACGCCTTTGCCCGCGCCCACCCTCACGAACGGAATACCGAGCTTTGCCACGGTGCGCGGCTTTATCTGCAACTGCTCCGCGACTTGCTTGTCCGTGAGCAACTTCAACGCCGGCCTCGCGCGCGACATACGAAATGAGCAGCGCCATTGGCGGAGTGATAATCATTTCGTGCCGCTCCATTCGTGCCACAGAGTTGCTCGATACCCTCAAGCGCTCGGCCAACTCTTTCTGCGTGAGTCCCAGCGCAGCGCGAATACGTCTTAGCTCTGTTCCGTGCATTATACATAACGTATAGCTACATGCGGCTTCCGCTGTCAAATAGAAAGTTTTATGGGTTTGAATATTCGACTTCGAACCGGACCTGTGCTCGCTTTTAAACGGCTTCCACCGGTCCAGAAGGCGGGCCAATTATCAACTCGATCGCTCAACCTGATCGCTTAATTTTGTTGATGACAGATCGAATACCCGGCGGATACTCAACTTTTATGACGCGAGGCGCACGGTGTAACATGCGCATGCTCTCGCGTTGGCGGTACCGCCGCGAGCCGTTGATACTTAATTCGTTCGCGAGCTGGGCGATGCGTTGTCTCGTCAAGCCGAACGTCTTCGCCATGTGCTGGTAAGAAAACGCTGGATCATCGAGCATCACGCGCAGCCGGGCGAATGCTCCCTTGCCGTGGATCCTGTCAAACCGATGTTTACTGACCATGTTGCCTTACCCGGATCGCCAGATTGCCGCGGCTGAAAAGAAGCTTTAGAGCTCACCGGGTTTCTTTTGTCTGTATCAATCAATAGCTGGGTTAGTCGATCGACAATCGGAATAAGCCTATCGAGTGCGTCAAGATCCTTCCTCTCGAGCAGCCATTTTAGGTGTTCAACCAAGTCGTCGTTGATCTGTGACAGCCTATCGAGTGTGGGTTTGTCCATGTTCTCGACGCGAAATAACGATTCTGCCCGTCGCGATACCCATCAGCCCCAATCCAAACAGCAGCCAGGACGGAGATTCCGGAACAGCGCGCAAGGAGATATCGTCGACGAGAAGGCCGGAATTGCCAAGGTTATCGGCAACATCTGTTACACCAAATCCAATGGTGTGCAGCCCTGCAGGTATAAAAACCGTGGTCGTTTCATAGCTGTATTCGCCAGCAAATGGGGTCGGAGATGGAACCAAAGCAGTGTTAGGATTCAACATATTCAGAAGTCCATCGAGGACATAAAAGCGCGGATCGAAAACGGAACCTTCATCGGTGAGAAACTTCCAGGTAAAGGACAGAAGGGCATCTGTGTTTGCAACGAACGATTGCTTAATGCCAGACGCTTCCCAAAAATTAAACGGCAGGGGGTGTCCGACACCAAACGACAAACCAAAAAAAGGGAAAATATCGGGTTAGGCGTTTGTTCCTGAATACGATTGTGGATGTTCAGCGCAATGAACGGGCAGGCAAAACGGAGAGGTACCATCGGGGGCGGGTGCTGTAGTTAATAAGACCTGTAAGTGGCCTTGCGGAGGGTCCACGCCGAAGGAAGAATCAACCAACGAAACGTCGCCGATCGTTGACCATCCGGTAAAGTTGCCGGTTTCGAATCCGCCGTTGATCAAATCTGCATGGCAGAACGCGGGCATGAGTAAAAAAGTGAGTGCGGCGAGTAGTTTTTTCATACAAGTCCTTTTCGAACCTTTCATTTAAGTCAAAGTCCTTCAGAACTTGCTCTTTAGTACTGTCCTTGTTGCCCACCGGCATTCGTCAAAAAAGAGAAAGCCGCAGTGGGACAATAAGACCCACCAACCCCAACCCCAACAGCCACCACGAGGGGGCTTCCCCGACACGGGCGAGGGTTATTAATCTGGCGCCGGTGAAGTTAGATTGTGATACGCCTTGACCAACGATTATTACCTCGTCAAAGCCACCGCTCACGCAATTTGGCCTAAATAAACTGAGATCGATGTCGAGTAGTAAGGCGGTGCTGTCAAACGCTTGGGCGCTACAGTTTTGTAAATCAATGAAAAAGCGGAAATCTGGTGGGGCGAAACGGGTGAACACTGTATAGTGATCGACAAACGGAATTAGACCAGGGTATGGGGACATAGGAACATTATTTTCGACGGTGATGTATAGCGTGTCGGTGTGAAATACTGGGAGGTTGCCGTAATGAAGTGTCAAGCCGAAGGGCGCGCCGCTGAAACTATAACGACCGAAAGGATCGGCGGCTACTGATTCGAATGTATAAGTGCCAAAGAAGGGAGTTTGACTTTCAAGCGGCCCGACGCCTGGGGCGTTGCCCGTAAAGCCAAACGTCACCAGCTCGCTATGCGCGAGCGCGGGCATCAGTAACAAAGTGAGGAGGGCGAGAAGTTTTTTCATGGCGGGCCTTTCGTTTGTGGGTTGCGTAGCGTTAGTAAAGGGGGAGGCTGCTTCTAGTCTTATGCTGACAGGGTGTCAAGGGTAAATCGGCACGCTTATCGAGTGTGCTATAGTCGCCCTCCATGATCGACGCACGGCAGCTATGGCTGGCCGTCCTGGTGGAGGCCATCGCCGATTTGACCACACCGACATGCGCGGTTACGAGCGCTGTGTTCGCGTCGGACAATCATGAGCCGGGCTGTTCCAACGGAGAAGACTCGGACACTACGCGGACATACCGAAAAAAAGAGTTGGTCCGGAAGAACTTACGGCGGCCCTTCTGACTTCAAATCAACCGTGCTCGACCTGTTAATGAGGAGACCATTCATACAATAGGACTGTCCGCAGAAAATCGGCTACAGAAGCCCGCGTGCGCAGCGGAGGCGCGGGTGTCTGCCCGCGCCTCCGCAAGACGCGGGCCGCCGACGTAGCGCCCGGCGCTCCACGGATCAGCGCTGCAAAATTACTGCTTCTTCCAGATTGCCCACCGGCTGGAAGATAGAGAAGCCGGTGACTGTCCATGCGACTCCGAACCAAACGCTGTCCGTCCCTGACCAGCGCCGGATTACGATCTCGTAGGTTTCGCCGGGGCTCGCCGAAAACTCGACGACCTCATAGCTGTTGTCCCATGAGGCCGCCGACGCCACTTGCACGCCGCGGCTGTCGCGCACGAGCAAATCGAGATCGACAGTGAGCGTAGACGCGGTCGCCGTATCGCCCGATGACGCCGACGTCACAGCGCTGTCCCACGCCAGCGCGACTTTCACGGTGGGGAAGAAGATCAGATTCGGAACCGCGACGCGGTACCGGAACGTGGCCAGACGATCCTGACCGACGACGCTCGACGACAGCGTGCCTACGTCCCACCCACGACGCGTCGCTGGCGCGTCGCGCCAGCGACGTTGCTGCGCAATGGCGACGCCGGCCTGCGCGTCGACCGCCCCGGCGCCGTCCCGGGCGTCCACGCGGTTGATCACGTCCTGCCACCAGGTGCTGCCGCGAACGTTGCGACCTGCAGATGCCATGAGAATCGCACGGCAGCCTTCCGGCCATGAGCAGAGCACACCATCCACATCTTGCAGCAGTGCCGTGACGCCAGCGGCTGCCGGCGCCGCGAAGCTTGTGCCGGACATGGTCTGCCCGTTGGCCGACACGCCAGTGCCGTTGGCGGCGAGCTCCGGCAGCTCACGGTCGCCGTGCATCGTCGTCGGATTGCGAAAGACCGAGTCACCTGACATCGCCGACGCCGTGTCGTCGTGATTGCCGATCGCGAGCGAGTTGTACCCCTTGTGATTGGCGAACTCGTCCTCGGGCGGAGTGATGTTGTCCGAGTCGCCGGACCAGAAATTACCGGCCGCCTGGAGGATCGTGGGATAGGGCCAGCGAAGCGCAAGCCAGTCCTTCAGTAGATCGTCCGACTGCAGACCCGAGCCGCCAGGCTCGGTGCTCCGATGGAAGCTCTGGCTCACCACGGTGCAGTGCTGGTCGCGCACCGCCCAACGCAAAGCGTCGATACCTGACGTATTCGCCGAATACAGATCGCAGTCCGGTGCGTGTCCGTGCGGCAGGTTGGCTTCGGTGTTCTTCACGATCGCCGAGGTGAGTCGCGCGTGGTTGCTGACCGAAGGTGTGGCGGTGAACCGCCCGGCGAACGTCAGGTTGGTCGTCACGCTTGGGCCGTCTTCCCAGACAGCCACGCGGATTCCAGTGCCATCGAACCCCGCCTGGTGAGCGCGGTCCGATCGCGCGACGGCGATAGAATTGCCCAGGTCGTTGATGGCCGTCTTGTCGTCGAAGAGGATGACGCCAACGGCTTTGTTCTCGGCGAGGCGTCGAATCTGCACCGCAG
>DASPXM010000283.1:0-4597 GCA_035637295.1 Verrucomicrobiia bacterium | reverse complement strand
TGATCCGGCATTACTCCGGCGAATTGCCGGCGCAGATTCGCGCGGTGGTCAGCAATCACGAAAAACTTAAAGCTTTAGTTGAACAGTTCGGCATCCCGTTTCACTATGTCAGCCATCAGAACCTCGAACGGACCGCGCATGAGGATCTAGTCGCCAAGGTTCTCGCCGATTACGCTCCCGAATACATCGTGCTTGCGAAATACATGCGTATTCTGTCGCCTAAATTCGTCGCACGGTATCCTAACTGTATGATCAACATCCATCACTCATTCTTACCGGCTTTCATCGGCGCCAAGCCGTATCACCAGGCCTACGAACGCGGCGTAAAGATAATCGGCGCGACGGCGCACATCGTTACTGACGATCTCGATACCGGGCCGATCATCGCGCAGAACGTGATCCCGGTGAACCATACGTATAGCGCTGCGGCCATGGTGCAGGCGGGCCGGGACGTGGAGAAGATCGTGCTCGCGGGAGCAGTTAAATTGGTACTCGAAGAGCGAGTGTTTCTCCACGGCAATCGAACAATCATTTTTGAGTCGTCCCGGGCCAGATTGGCTGATCCACCGGATTCGGCGCTGTTGGCAACCACATTGAATTGACAACTTACAGTACATCCGATAAATCTTTTTGCATAAAATTTTTCATAATATTGTCTAGGAGGCCTGCATGGCTAAGGATCTCAGGACTTTTATTGCAGAGTGCGAGCGTCGACTGCCTGGCGAAGTCATTCATATTACCAAAGAAGTCAATCCGGCAAATTACGATGTAACCGCGATCATTAAACACCTTGGCGCGCAGAAGAAATTTCCCATCATTATCTTCGACAAAGCATTGAACCTGAACGGCAAAGTCGGGCCGATCAAGCTCACGATGAACTGTGAGATCTCTCAGGGAAAAACACAGATCGCCTTGGGATTGCCTAAACATGCGTCCCGGCCGGAGATGGCAGAGCGATGTTTGGAGATGGAGGAGCATCGTGTGCCGCCGACAATCGTCGGCAAGAAGGATGCTCCGGTAAAGGAAAACGTCATGGTGGGGAAAGACGTGGACCTTTACCAGATTCCCATCATGCGCCACCACGAAATGGATGGCGGGCCATACATCGTTTTGTCGACGGTGACGAAAGATAAAAAATCCGGTATCTACAACTGTTCGTATCACCGGATGGAGGTAAAGTCGAAAAATACTACCGCGCTCTACGCCTCGCCGCGCCATCTGTGGAAGATCTATCGCGACTATGAGGAAAGAAACGAAGAGATGCCCGTCGCCACGGTGCTCGGCCATCATCCGGCGTACCACATGGGCGCCTGCTACAGCGGACCGTTTGAAGTGAGCGAGTACGATGTCATCGGCGGTTACCTCGGAGAACCGCTCCGCCTGGTTCCGTCGGAATCCTTTGGCGACGATCTGCTGATCCCCGCCGACGCGGAAATCGTTATCGAAGGCGTGCTGATTCCGAACAAGCGCGTCGTTGAAGGCCCATTCGGCGAAGCGCCGGGATATCTTGGCCCGCAACGCTACACCACCTGCGCCGAGTATCAAATCCGCGCAATCAACTACCGCAACGGCGCGATGTATCAATCGGTGATCACACCCGAAGGCGACAAGCCGTGGATGGATTTGCCGCGCGAAGGCGCGTATCTCCGCCGCTGCCGAGAAGCGGTTCCCAGCGTCACCGCTGTGTGTAAGCAAGGCCGGCATGCGCACTACAACGTTTTTATCTCGATGAAAAAGATGTCCGAAGGCGATCCGGGACGCGCTGCCGCTGCCGCGTTGACCTTCGACCATACCAAGAACGTCTTCGTGTTCGACGACGACATCGATGTCTTCAATCCGACGGATATTCTCTGGGCATTTGCCACGCGCGTGCAGCCTCACCTCCAGGTGTCGATCCTGCAGCCGCTTTTCCGCGGCAACTTTTTGGATCCGTCGCTGGTCGACGAGATCAAAACATCCGGCATGATCGTCGACGCCACGAAACCGTTGGATCGGCCGTTCTCGCCGGTGTCCAAGTGCCCGGATGAGGCGATGGCGCGAATTAAACTAGAAGACTATGTGCCCGGAGAAGTGTTACAGCATATTCCGATGGACCGGACGACCTATTGGGCGTGAGCGGTTGCGGTGCTAACTAACATTACGAAAGAATCGAGGTAGGAACGATGGGTCAGGCGGTCGAAGTGACATGTCCCACTTGCAAGAAGATCTTTGTCGTGAATCCCCACATGCTGAGTTCGGGGATAAACTTTCATTGCCCGTTTTGCGATCTCTATTTTCCGGAAAAAGACAGCCCGAAAATCCGCAAGTAAGGTTAAATCGTCGGCCACGGTGATTAACTCATCGTGGCCTGTATTCTCTGCTCCTACGTCATGAAAACCAAGCGAGCTTATACGGTCGCGGGCACCGATGCGCACCGCGTCGACGGAATCGAAAAGGTCACTGGGAGGGCAATTTATACCAGTGACATTCAGCTTCCCGGGATGGCTCATGCCAAAATTTTGCGCAGCCCCATCGCCCATGCCAAGCTCACGAAGGTCGATGCCTCGAAAGCCAGGGAAATGCCGGGAGTCATTACGACGCTGACGCGGGACGATATTAAAAATTTCAACTACAAGTACGGCGCGACCTATAAGGATCAGTCGATTGTCGCCGTCGACAAAGTGCGCTACGTCGGCGATCCGGTGGCCGCGGTCTTGGCCGATGACCCTGCAACCGCGGAGGCGGCTCTGGAATTAATCGATGTCGAATACGAAGAGTTGCCGAAGGTGACGAACATTGAAGAAGCCACTGCGCCCGGAGCGATCCAAGTGCACGAAGGTGATGTCGCCCGCGCCGAGCTGCGGGGCTCGACCTACGGCGCGCCGGAGAGATTCAGCGGCACGAACATCTGCTACTACCTGACTTTCGGCCGTGACGACGTCGACAAAGGTTTTGCGAAAGCCGATCACATTTTCGAGGACACTTTTCGTTTCCAAAAGGTGCAGCATTACGCTTTGGAAGCGCATAACAACGTCGCCTACTATGACGGAGAGAAACTGACGATCTGGGCGTCATGCCAGGACCCATTCACCTTGCGCGATCATCTTTCGGGGATCTTTCGGCTGCCGCTCAGTCGCATACGAATTATCGTCCCGTACGTTGGCGGCGGCTACGGCGGCAAACTCTACGTAAAGGCGGAGCCCATTTCAGCGGCGCTGACCTGGATGACTCGACGACCCGTGAGGCTTCAGTTGTCAGTCAACGAAAGCTTCAAGACCGTGACTCGCCATCCGGCGCGGGTAACCATTAAAACAGGCGTCAGCAAAGAAGGAAGACTGATCGCTCGAGACTGCCAGGTCTATATGGACACAGGCGCCTACGCCGACGCGGGGCCGCGTGTGACGCAAAAAGCCGGATATCGCGCGCTGGGTCCATACCGGATTCCGCACGCAAAAGTTGAAGCCTACGGTGTCTACACGAACACGGTGCCTGCCGGCGCGTTCCGCGGCTTCGGCGCGCTCCAAGTGACGTGGGCTTACGAATCGCAGATGGATATGATTGCGGAGCGTCTCGGTATCGATGCGCTGGAATTTCGCGTCAAGAATTTACTGAAGAAGGGCGACCTCTACACCGTCGGCGATACCCCGGTGGATTGCGATCTAAAAGAAGGGCTGTTGAAAGTCGCCGACGCGATCAACTGGAAGGAAAAAAGCAAAAAAACGAACCGCGCTAAAGGCATCAGTTGCTGCATCAAAGACGCCGGCGGCACTTATAAAGTCGCCGGCGCGACGGTCAAGATGTCATCGGACGGCAGCGTCGTATTGCTTACGGGTACCGTCGAAGTGGGACAGGGACCGCGCACCGCGCTCAGCCAGGTCGTGGCGGAAGAATTGGCGCTGCCGTTGGAACAAATCACCGTCGCTCAGCTTGATACGGACGTGACGCCTTATGATATTTCGACGAGCGCGAGCAGCTCGATGGTCGTCATGGGCACCGCGGTGCAGCGCGCCGCCCAGGACGTCAAGAAGCAGCTCCTCCAATGCGCGGCAAAGGTGCTCAAGCAAGATGCCAATTCCTTGATTCTCAGCTACGGCCGGATCGTTACGAAAAAGGAGCAAGTGGTTCCCTATAGCCAAGTCATTGTTGATTTCTTCGGCAGCAAGGCGGGAGAAATTATCGGCAAGGGACTCTACAAAGATAAGCGCAGCGCCAAAGCCGTCCTCGGGTCAACTACGACATTTTGGGAAGTCGGTTGGGGCGGCGTTGAGGTGGAAGTCGATCCGGAAACCGGCGTTGTCCACTTACTCAACTATGTGTCCGCCGCTGATGCCGGAAAGGCGATCAATCCCGACCAATGCATCGGCCAGGATGAAGGCGCGGTCATGTTCGGCATTGGCCATACGTTCATGGAGGAGATGGTCTACGAAGACGGGCAGTTGCTCAATGGTAATCTGGTTGATTACCGAGTACCGACTTTCCAGGATCTACCCGACAAGCTCGACACCATTCTCATTGAGAATGGCAACGGGCCAGGGCCGTTCGGTTCGAAAGGCCTCGGTGAGGGCGGTCTATTGCCAGTCGCATCAGCGGTGGCCAACGCGGTAGCGCGCGCCGTTGG
>DASPXM010000282.1:0-17139 GCA_035637295.1 Verrucomicrobiia bacterium | reverse complement strand
CGGGATCGATATCTTGCAGCACCGGCTCCACGGTGCGGATGACGAACGGCAAGCCGATGAACGTCAACGCAACGACGACACCGAGCTGGGTGAAGGCCACTTTGATTCCCAAAGGTTCGAGATAGCTGCCGAGCCAGCCGTTGCCGGCGAACATCGCCGTCAGAGTGATGCCAGCGACCGCCGTCGGCAACGCAAACGGCAGATCGACGAGCGCATCGACGAGTTTTTTGCCGGGAAATTCATAGCGCACGAGCACCCAGGCAGCCATCAGGCCCATCACCGTGTTGACGGCCGCGGCGACCAATGAAGCGCCGAGGCTGAGCCGATAAGAGGCCAACGCACGGGGGCCCGCTACCGTCGCCCAGAACTGATCCCAAGTCATGGCAAATGTTCTGAGAAATGCGGCAGATAACGGGATCAGCACAATCAGGCTTAGGTAGACGACGGTGAAGCCCAAAGTGAGGCCAAGTCCCGGTAAAACTCGCTGCTGGCGAAAAATTCGTATCATCGCTACACCGATGAAGGCATCAACCTTATCTGGCTTCGCCACCGATATTGGCGATCAACCCATCGACATCGAAGCGCTCGAACGTGCGGACCGCGATCGAGAAACGGCGTCGGGAATCTTCTTTGTAACTCAAAGCAAAGCTGGCTCTATTGAATAGCTGACCGGCAACCGCCTCGATGTCCGGCTTCAATGCTTGAAACGACTCGGTGGTATTCGGCGCGAGCAGCCTATCGTTGACCGAAATCAAAACTTCATCGCCGGAAAATTTCAATTTTTCCCTCACCGCGGGCTCTTGCTCTAGTTTCCGGCAGTTTTCCAACGCGGCGCGAAGGACGACGCGGAGTCTCTCTTGGTTCGAACCTGGCAGCAGGGCTTTCTGACTGTAAAGCAATCCGCGACGGCCGCCGGTCTCGTCGATGTGCACGTTGGCGTCGTGGGCGACCAAAACAATCCCAGGGCCATTCATCATGTGACTGTAATCGGCAACGTCGTGGTAAATCCCGTCGCTGGCTTGAATCCAGGAATGAAAGATATCGATGAACGCGGTCAGCGGCACCGGTTCCTTCTCGACGGCGAAAAATTTGACATTGATCTTTTGCAAGTCCATTTTCACACTCACCTGGTCAAGCGCCCGGCTGCGCGCCGGCCGCGCCGATCGTCACCGCGCTTGGCACTGAGCCAAGCGCCTTGTTGTGGCAATCATGGGCGGCGTCGATAAAAAGCTGCGCTTCCTGGAGCAGTTGAACGGCATGGTCCGCATCGGCGGGTTTGCCTTCGCTGATAAATTCTTTCGCTTTGAAGAGGTATTCGGCGAACTTGCCGCCGGCGTACTTGTCCCAGAAGAGCTGCGTGTCGTAAAAGCGTTTGGTGAATTCTCCGATGATCTGATTTTCATCTTCGGAGATGCTCGGGTTCTGATCCTTCACCAAACCTTGGGCGGCGCGCACCATCGATAGGTAGGCGGCTTTCACCGCTTCTTGTGGACGGCCCGCGTCGAGGAGCAATTGCGCCTCGAACAACTCTCGTTCGCTGGCGGCTAAAGTGAACTCGGCTTGGCTAACCACCTCGCCGGCGCACTCACCGATACCCATGTCCGCCAACGTAAACTCGCGCGGATCGCCCCAGTCGCTATAGTAGGAACGATCCACTTCGTGGGCCGGAATCTTTGTGAGATCTTCGAGCAAATCCTTGACTGCTTTCTTGCCGATCCGCCCGACGAAATCTTGAAAGCGTTCATCCTTCTCCCGCTTGCGGACGTAAAAGTCGGTAATCGACGACACCGCTTCGGGAACCCGCTTCGACGGCACCGCGCCGATCGGCACGCCGTACTCACCGGCGTTATCGTGGAATTTGCCGCCGAGAATCATCTGAAAGTGCGGCACCTGAAATCCCTTGACGTTGCGGTTGATGCCGTAAAAACCGATGTCGGCGATGTGGTGCTGGCCGCAGGAGTTGAAGCAGCCGCTCACTTTGATGCGAAGGTTCTTGACGGCTTCGTCCAGCTCCACGCTCTTTTCGCCCAGACGATAGCGCAGCTCGCGCGCGAGGCCGCGCGACGAAGCGATACCGAGCTTGCAAGTGTCCGTCCCAGGGCACGCGGTCACATCGACGATTGTCGCCGCGTCCGCCGCACCCAGACCAATCGCCTTGATCGCTTGATAGAAATCCGGCAGATCCGCTTCGCTCACCCAGCGGAAGAGAATATTCTGCTCCACGGTCGTGCGCATCGTGTCTTTGACGAAGCGCCGCGCGATGTCGGCGAGCGCGCGCAACTGATCGGCGCTGGCGTCGCCCAGGGGCAATGTCACCGTCGCCGCGACGTAGCCGGGCTGCCTTTGCTTGTAGACATTGGTCGCATACCAGGCGTCGAATCCTTCGGGCCGCCGGCGGCCGTTGATGCTCACCCCGAGCTTCAGCGGCTCCTCCGACCGGTCGTTGACCGAAGCCAGGTAATCGGTCCAACGCGGATCGAACGAAAGTTTTTGCCGCTCTTCCAACACCAGTTTGCGAAACTCGTCGATGCCGAGATTGGCGATTAAAAATTTAATGCGCGCCCGCGCGCGATTGCGCTTCTCGCCGAGACGGGCGAAGACGCGCGAAATCGCCTGCATCGTCGGCAGCAGTTCTTCCTCCGGCAAAAATTCATCGAACAGCTTGGCTTTGTAAGGCACCGAGCCCAAACCGCCGCCGACGTAAAAAGCAAAACCGCGCTGCTCTTTGCCGTCGATAACCCTGGTCTTGGCGATCACGCCCATGTCATGCATGGTCACCAGGCCGCAAGGATTTTCCTCGCAGCCGGAGAAGGCGATTTTCACCTTACGCCCGAAGTCCTGGGTGTCGGGATGACCCATCAAGAATCTTGAGGATGCCTTGGCGTACGACGTCACGTCGAAAACTTGTTCGCGACAGATCCCTGCCAGCGGACAGGCGGTGACGTTACGTACAGAATTGCCGCAGGCTTCGCGTGTCGTAACTCGGACCGCGGCAAGCCGGCGCATCAACGCCGGAGTGTCGTTGATATGCACGTAATGCAACTGAAAATCCTGCCGCGTCGTGACGTGGGCGACGCCATCGGAGTACTCTTCGGAAAGATCGGCGAGGGTTTCCAATTGTTCCGGCGTCACACCGCCGAAAGGAATCTTGATTCGCATCATACCGGGCGCGTCCCAGAGGGTGTCGGGCCCTTTGATGACGTCCGCCGAGAGCTTTAGTTTTTGAACGCGTTTGCCGTCATGGCGCTGACCGTTGTCGTAGCGCTGGCCGTAGATACCGCGCCGGAGGCGAGTTTCGGCAAAGACTTTCTCATCGATCTTGCCCTGCTTGCGCAGCTCCATCTGCTGCTCGAAGATATCGATCTCCCGTCCCAGTTCGGGTGGAATCTTGCCCGCGAGTTTTTCTTTCCAGCTTAGGCCGTGTTCCATAAGAACCTCCTCAGCAACGAGGCTAATTACGAGTTAGGTGATCCGATCAGTCAGCAATCGCCCGAAAAAATTTTGCCTAGCCCAAACCTCGACCTTAAATGTAGTACATCAAAGCGCCCACCTCCGGCTTACATAGATCAGCCAGGGTGGTTTCTTCCAGTACCGTCTCCATCGCGCGCACGCCGCGCGCCCAGGTCTCGATCAAACGTTGGGTCACCTTGGATATCGACCGGCCTTGCGCCTGGGCTTTTGAGTCGAAACCGACCCCTGGTCCTTCGAGCACAGCAAGGATCTCCTTGACCGAAATGCTCTCGGGAGGACGGGTCAATATGTAACCGCCCGAGGGTCCTCTGGCGGCGTGAACCAGATTACCGCGCTTGAGCAACAGCATGATTTGACCGAGATACTGCAGCGGTATCTGCTGGTTATTAGCGATCTCTTTCACCTGCACGGCGCGCCGAACCTTGTAGTTGTCGGCCAGCTCAGCGAGCGCAAGTAACCCATAATGACCCTTTGAACTGACCCTCATACCGCCCCGCCTGTCTGGTTAAGTTACCCAATCCTAAGTAAAACGATCAGGTATGTCAAGAAGCCAGCCGGGTAGGCCCAAACCGCGCAGTCGGCTGCTCAGCGGGGCGTTTGGCCAGGTTGCGCGGTTCAACAGCTTGACGCTATATTCCGACCATTTTCAAGGAATTCCGCTGATTGGGGTTTGGACGATTGGGGGAGGCCGATTATGGTGCGAGATGGTAAAACCGCTGTCACATTTGCCCTGACGTTTCTTCTGACAATTTTACCCGGCGCATTTTCCCTAGCCGCTCCCGGCGAGGTGATCATATCCCACGCCAGCATGAGCACGTCTGCGATACCGCTGTGGGTGACGCAGCGACAGAATTTTTTTGGCAAGTACGGGGTAAAATCAAAAGTGGTCTGGGTGCGCGGCAATCCGGCGCAGATCGCTACTCTGGTTTCGGGTGATACGCAGATCGCCTACGGCGGCGCGACTACGGCGTTGGCGGCAGCGGTCGGCGGGCGCGATATGAAAATCATTGCTAGTCTGAGCAGCCGCGAAAGTCTCGATTTGGTTGCGCGCCCCAACATCAAAAACTCTAAAGAGCTCGCCGGCAAGCGATTCGGCGTACAAAGCGTTGGCGGTGGCGTCTGGAAAACCGCGACGGTTTGGCTGGAACACTTCGGCATGGATGAGCGGCGCGACAATATCCAGATGATCGTCATCGGCGATGTCACGGTCCTCGCTCAGCCGCTCGAATCGGGCCTCATCGACGTCACGGTTGTCCCGCCTTTTCTTAGCCGCCGCTTAGCGGAAAAGGGTTTCACAGTGTTGGGCCGCTGCGAGCAAACCAAGTTGCCGTCGGTCGGCATGACCGTTCTAGTCGAAAGGCCATACTTGCAGCAGAACGCTGAGACCTTGCAGGGCGTCATGATGGCGCTGATCGAAGGCATGGCATTCACCGGTCATCCGAGGAACAAATCCGTGGTGCTGGAAACCTTGGCGAAGCAATTCAGAATGACCGACACCGCCGCCGTAGAAGGCGCGTATCAGGATGTCGCCACCCTCGTGCGCCTGGAAGAAGGCCGCAAACCTTATGTCTCCCTCGAAGGCATGCGCATTCTGCAACGGCTGCTGAAACCGCAGAATCCCAAGATCGGCGAGATCAAAGTGGAAACCCTGATCGACTCGAGCATCATGAAGCGAATCGAAGACAGCGGCTTCTTTGAAAAAATGGCGGCGGAATACAGCGCCAGATAGCGCCTTTGACCCATATAAAGTTTCATTCGGTTTGAACGATTTGAACAGCTTGAACGTTTTGAACCTGCGGTGGCGAGATTATGACGATCGAAACTCAACTACTAAGTTTCAAAACCAGCGACAAAGAAACGCTGCACGGCCTGTTGTTCACGCCGCCCGAACGCAAATCTGACCTCGCGCTCCTGCTCGTCCACGGCGTGGCGATGAATTTCTATTTGCCGCCGCTGCCGACGATCGGACAAGCTCTGGCGGAGCGCGGCTATCACTGTTTCGTCATCAACACGCGGGGCCATGATTGGATTTCGCGCGCCGGCAATCTCACCAAGTTCGGCGGCGCGACTTATGAAACCTTCGAAGACAGCGCCAAGGACTTCGACGGCGCGTTGGATTATTTGAGCGCAGAGGGATACAAACGCTTCATCCTGGTCGGCCACAGCCTCGGTTGCGTAAAATCATTACTCTATCAAGGCAACCGCCAGCGACCCGATATCGTCGGCGTCGTCTCCTGTTCCTGCCCCAGACAGTTCTACTCTGCGCGCGCAGAGGAGCAGCCGGACTTTAAGCAATTAATGGCCAACGCCGAGGAAATGGTCGCGCAAAACAAAGGCGAGGAATTCCTCTGGGCGTGGACCAGCGGCGCCATGGGAATTTTCACCGCGCGCACCTACGTCAACAAATACGGCCGCCACGAAATCAACGACGTGCGCCCCCACGCGGGCCGCTTGGGCTGTCCGTACTTGGCCATCGCCGGCGGCGCTGAGCATGCTTTCTTCCCACGCTACGCCAAAGAGCTAGCGGAAGCCGGAGGCGCGAGCGCGAGCTACAAAATCCTTCCCGGCGCAAATCATTTCTATACCAATCATGAACCAGAGGTCGTCGAAATCATCGCGGACTGGCTGAAACAATTCACAAATTGAACAACCCTGCAGCAAGGTGCGCGGTATCAGAACGACCCGATAAGAATTAACCTAAGTGAGTCACCCCCGAATGTTTTTATCGGGGGTCCAGTACGGGACTCGCCTGGATTCCCGCTTAAAACATGCGGGAATGACGGAGTCGGATAAGCAATTAACTTAACACAGCGAGCTACGGTAGTCAGATCTCAGAAATCGATCTATTCTTTTTCGAAGACAAACAAGTCGTTCTCGGCAAGCTTCGGATGATCGGGGTGTGCGGAACAATATTCGCGGAGGGCAGCGAGGCCTTCGCGGAATGCAACATCGTCGATGCACTCCAGATCGGAATAGGTGCGCAGCGAGATTTTCTCGACGTACTCCGCGTTGGTCGGGGCAATCTCATAACTGAGAGTTTCGATTGCAACGACACGAAATTGGCATGACGTAGCCAGCCCGACCAGCCCGTCGCGGGATGGCAGCCGCCGTTCATCGATAGCGCGAGCAGCGGGAAAAAATCGCTGGTAGAAGTAGCTGTCAAGGTTTTCTCGCGTAGTTTGCCGGACGCACAAGTTCCCATTTGACTTCAGAACCCTGTGGATCTCTTGGAGCGCTTTCGGAGCGTCCTCAAGGTGGTGCAATACTTGAGACATGAACACAAGGTCCGCCACACCATCGTCTAGCGGAATGCCGTCAGCTTGACCCTGAACGAAGCGCGCAGTGAGAGGATGCGGCTTAGCTTCCGCTGTCGCACGCATGTTAGCCGCTGGTTCAACACCGAGCACCTGCGCCGCAAACGCTTCCGATAACGCAGTCGTGAATCGCCCCGTGCCGGAACCGAGATCGACGATGAGGTTGACTGATCGCGCTACATAACCTCGGAGCAATTCCACCAACGCATCGGTCGCCTCAGACGTTAGAGTGCGGCCGAGATCGTACCGTCGATGTATGTCCGATTCCTGGTAAGTAAAAGTGGTCATTCAGCCCTTAATTCAAACCGAAGCACAATCAAGAATCCGATCAATTGTTCGGGTACGCCACGTATAGATCGCAAAGTTTTCTGCGGATTGCGAGTCAGTTTAACGCTAAGGCTGAGCAGCCGAGGCCCGCAAGCTTTGCGAGCGGTCCGAAGATCTGTCTCAAGCCAGATGTTAGGCTCCGTTGACACCCCGTACCGTGAGCGAACGGATTGTCTCGGAAGAAAATCCCATACCCTCATAGTGCTCCTTTTGTTGCTTATTCTCGATGTCTTCCACTTCTTCTGACAAATCGACGAGAAGGTTCCAATGTCCGAGCTTGCCGAGACTCCATGCGAGGATCCCGAGCCGTGCATCATCCTTATACTCCAGGAACAGCCTCTTTGCCTTCACCACGGAGAGCGTCTTCGAAAGACAGGCACAGACGTACGCATACGTAATGCCATCGCACTTTCTGAGTTGACCCAGTGCTGATGGCCACTCGCTCGCGACGCGAAGGAACAGTTTTGACATGCCTGCACCACCGTCCAAATCTGACGCGAGTTTCTCCAAGTGCTTCACGAGGAAGGCGCTCTCGAATTGGTCCACGATCAGTAGGGCAGCATCGCGGTCGCGCCAGGTGCGCCACGCCTTTGCGAGCGACGGCTTCCACCTGCTCCTTCGATCCTGACGCATCATTTTGTACGCGCGTTTCCGTCGACTGCGCATCCGCGATTCAAGGAATGTTCGCAGGATCACTCGTCGATTCGGCGCGGGAACTTGTTTGTAGACCAGCTCCAGCAGATACTCAACTGTAAGTCGGCGAGCATAAGGCGTCATCTTAGCGAGTTGAAGTAACTTCCTAGCTGCTCTGGTCCGAGCAGCACGCGTTAGCTCATCAAAGGCCTCCGCTGCGCGACCAAGTACCTTTTGCTGCAGTCGACCGTCAATGGCACTCTCAGAAAGCAGTAGTTCAAGAAGCTCGTCGAAAGTGAGGCAGCTTAGGAGTCCGCCAGCGATCGCACTGCGGAGCGAGGTTGTTGGCGCGGGAGAGCATGATGTGTTCCAGAATGCGACAATGTATTTTCGCCGTGACGATGTCATCGCGTCCTTTAACATTGAGCCTAATGCGATGCCTCTGAGCCGCCACTAAAGAAATAGCGACTCATTATAAACCTTTGTTGCGGTCTTCAGCGGCGAGTTAGCCAGCCTTCTTTAACTGCGTGGGCCATGCGGCCTGGCAGCCGATACCCTTGAAATACACACGACCATTGGAGCCTATGGAAGAAATAACGTGTTCACTAATGCGCCTATGAACACCGCTTTCTGTTTCGTACTTTTCTGTGAAGACGACTTTGTCACCTTTACTTAGCTTTAACCGGTCAAGGGCCTTCTTATTCGCCGCAAGAAGTGCATCTGATATTCTTGCGCTTGCGACACGCATTGAGTCTTTAGTAACATTTAACTTTAGCGATCTAGCAAATTTTCTTTGCTCGGCGCTCGAAGCCTTTGCAGGAAATTGTTTAATTGCAAGCGCCACAATGTCTAAAATCCTCGCAGCGGCCACGTCATAAGAGTCACCGGAAACATCAAGACCCAGCCGAGCTGCAATTTCCTGCTGGAAGTCTGAGGGCGTGAAATTCGGCATGAGATCCTTCTCTAAGGGCTAACGGCATGCCGCTGAGCCGTCATCTGAAATCCACGTATCCATTACGTAATCTCGCAATCGGCTCCAGCGGCGGGTTAGACCGACCTATGTGCGCTTCTTCTTGCCGCCAGCGCGCCGAATCATATTCCGTCCGACCGCTCGCACTCGAGAGATTCGAGAGGGGACTGAACGGGGGCGCATACGGCTTTCCACTTCCGCAAATCCATGTTCGCCCATTCCTGATACGAACGCTTGCCCCGTTGCCAGTTCCGTTGGATGCCGCAGCACCCGTTCTGAAAAGCGCTGTGCGAAGGGGATGAGGCGATCATCAAGATAGGAACTCAAATAATCCTTATGAACGATATCTAAGACACAAAAGCGCTCCCGCTCAAACCGTTCAGCAGTACCGTGATATTCATGCCGCATTAATCTAATCCAAGGTAGGGCTGTGAGATGCGCTCCTGCGGAGTCGACTGTTACTCCAATCATTGGCGCATCTATCACGCCGACTCCTAACGTCGCATGACAGTCGAAGTACCACGCTGTTTCGGGAGGTGATTCAGCAATCGCGAAGTGCTCGAGAGCTTTCACTAGAGGCAACACTAGACTGGAGTACGCGTCTGTACCTGACAATTCGAGTTTAGGACCCTTTCTGACGCACTTACTAAACGTATTGCAGTACGGCGGGAATTGTAGAAACGAATCTCTATCCAAATCTAAGCAATGCGTGATCGAATACGTCCACGAAGATGGGTCGTCATCTGAGGTAACTATGACCTTGTCGGCGTGAAGCCCTGATATTTGCGGGAAACGACTCAACCATGGCTTGTTGGAAGATTGAAAGAAGATGTACGGAAGATCTGACTGTTTGCACTCTACCAAAAGACTGAGCTGTGGCCGAACGCGAGGTTGAGTATCCCATTTATGTAATCGCAGATCACAGCGCAAGTCGATATTTCGAAGCTCGTTAGTATCTCGGTCCACAAAGCTCCATTCGTCTTGTACTTGAAATTTCTCACCCTCGATCGGCGCGTGAGTCCTAAAAATGTCTCCAACCCAAAGCTGTAGTGGATAGCCCGACGCCTCAACGGCATCTTTGACCTGTTGTTCATTCAATCCCGTTCCGAGTTGATTGCTTGGGGGATTTCCTTCGGCGTTATTCATTGGCACGGATATTTCGGTCTGACTAATAATATACGGAACCATGTTTGCTGATATTAATATTGGGAAATGCTGAATGCAAAACTTCGTCCACGAGCGTGTAATCCGGGGGCAACGACTGCCGATTCCCGCAAAGCAAACAAGTAGAACGTTTTGGTGTCAACTTAGCGCCCGGCAGCGCCCATCACCTTGACAGTCGTCATCTCCCATATCATAGAATCGCTGAAATTAGTTATGAACTACCAAACCCAAATTCTCACATTCACGACCGCTGACAACGAGCGGCTGCATGGCGCGCTGCTGACGCCGCCAAATAAGAAATCAGACACGGCGCTGATCTTCGTTCATGGCGTGGCGATGAATTTTTACTTGCCGCCGCTGTTTAACTTCGGCCAAGAACTCAGCCAACGCGGCCATCACAGCTTCATCATCAACACCCGCGGTCACGACTGGATTTCCCGCTCTGGAAATTTGACGAAGTTCGGCGGCTCGGCATATGAAAATCTCGAAGACTGTCTTCCCGATCTCGACGGCGCTCTCGATTATCTGCAGCAGCAGGGCTACCGGCGTTTTGTTTTGATCGGCCACAGCCTCGGCGCCATCAAGTCGATTATCTATCAAGGTACGCGCCAACGAGCGGAAGTGGTCGGCATCGTTTCATGTTCGGCGCCCAAGCAATTCTATTCAGAGCGCATCGCGCGTCAGCCGCAATTTCGCGAGCTCATCGAGCGAGCCGAGGTGATGGTCGCCGAAGGTAGAGGCGAAGAACTTATGTCGATCTCCGTCGGCGCCACGCCGGGAATTTTCAGCGCCCGTAGTCACTTGAACAAATATGGTAAAGATGATCGAAACGACTGCCGGCCGTACGCCAAGCTGATTGGCTGTCCGCTGCTCGCCATCGTCGGCAGCGCCGAGCCCAAGTTTTTCTACGAATACGCTCAGGAAATCGCCGCGGGCGCGGCGCCGAACGGCACTTGCAAGTTGGTCGACGGCGCCAATCATTTTTACAACCGGCACACGGCGGAAATCGTCGAGATCGTATATCAGTGGCTGGCGCAGTTTAAGAATTGAAAAATCTTAGCATGATGTTTGGACCGCGGATCATGTTTACGTCTAGTGTGGTGACCCAGGAGTTCATTCAAAAACTCCAAACAATGGCAATGGTTGAAGCCGCACTCAAATCCTCCTCTATCCCCCTTTTTCAAAGGGGGAAGTTTCGCTGGCAGGACTCTAACCCCTCTTTGGGAAACTTTGGGAAAGAGGGGAAGGGGAGATTTTTGGGCGGAGTGAGGGGAAATTATGTCGCGAACTTCTGGGTCAGGACACTAGCTCGCAGAGCTAATTGACGATTCCATCATGCATACGTTAGACAAGAGCGGCAACTTCGACCGGATTTGTGCGAACTACGGCGTGAAGTGAGGAAAGTATCAATGAATTGGATTTTGGCAATCATCGTTTCTGCTTCGATTCTTCTGACCTGCAATACTCACTCCCATAGCGCCTCTGCGCCTTATAAACTCATCGTCGGCTACGCCGCTATCAACGCGCGGGTCGCGCCGCTGTGGATCAGCGAGGAACAAGGCTATTTGGTGAAGTACGGTCTGCAAGTCGAGCAAGTTTATTTGCGCGGCGCGCCCACTCTAGTCGCCGGAATGGCCTCGGGCGATATTCAACTCGGCCGCAGTGGCGGCAGCGCCACGCTGGCAGCCATCGGCGCCGGCCATGATTTCAAGATCGTCGCGACTTTCTCCAGCCGCAACTCCTACGATTTAATCGCCCGGCCCAGTATTAAACGCGCCGAGGATTTGCGCGGCAAGAAGATCGCGGTCACCAGCATCGGCGGCACGACATGGATGGGCGTGCTGCTTTGGCTCGAGCACTTCGGTTTGGATCAACAGCGCGACAATATCCTACTGCAAGTCCTCGGCGATCAAAGCGTGCAGATGCAAGCCGTCGAAACCGGCGTCGCCGACGCTGCCGGGCTCGACGGCGTGTTTAGCAAAAGACTGAAACAGAAAGGCTTCACCGTGCTCGGTGAGTACTCCGATTTGAAACAACGCATCGTTGGACAGGCGATGGTCGTGCCGCATTCGTTCCTTACCCAGCGGCCGGATATTGTCGAAAGTTACCTCAAGGCCGAGATCGAAGCCTTGGCCTTCGCGCTGGCGCCAAAGAATAAACCGGCAGTGCTAAAAACGCTGATGAAACGGCTCAAGATCGATGCCGCAGGGGCCGAAGAAGGTTATCAAGATCTGCTCAAAGGCGTCGACCGAAAACCGTTTCCCTCGCTCGATGGCTTGCGCAATGTGCAACGCATGTTGAAGATCCGCACCCCGAAAATCGGCGAGATCAAAGCCGAAGAAGTCATCGACTCGCGCATCATGCGCAAACTCGATGAAAGCGGCTTCATCGACCGCACGTTCGCAGCCCACGGCGCGAGCTTCCGATAGGAGAATTAACCCAAAGACTCTAGCGTGGCTAAGCCGCAACCAAATCTGATTGTCTCGCGCAAAGGCGCAAAGGCCGCCAAGGGGGAGCTTGTCATTTCGACCTAAGGGAGAAATCTTTCTCAGATCCCTGACATTCGTTCGGAATGACGGGGCCTGGCCCGTCACTTTGCGTTCTTGGCGTCTTGGCGCGAGAACGATGCGAGTCCTTCGTGTGCTTCGCGCGCTTCGTGGTGAAATAGGAGGTTCAAATCATATGAGCTATCGTGTGCGAGCAGATACGTCCCGCAAACACTTCGATCTAACCGATCAGTATTTCCAATCGTAATTGAGCGCTTCGAAGTCGATTACGTAGTCCCCGCCGGCTCTCGCACCACGGCGCAGCTTGCCTCGGAACCCCTGTGCGCAGTACATCTCGAAAAGATTCCCCGATGGGTCGCGGAAATACATCAGCGCCTTGACGTCGTCGCGCGTCCAGGGTTCCGTGGTCGGCACACCGTAACGTTCCAGCCGCTCCTTCATCGGTAAAAAGTCTTCCGGCTCGATGAAAAACGCATAGTGCGGGTACTCGGAATCGCGCGCCGTCCAGCCGCCGCTGGCAGGCGAAAAGGTCACCAGCGTCCCGCCTATGCGGACCTCGAGCTTTGGCCCGGGATGGGCGATTTCGCCACCCAAAACTTCAGTGAAAAAACGCCTGCTCTGCTCGAGATCTTTGCATGGTATGGTCAAGTGGCTGAAACCCGAAAATCGCGGTTGCTTTCCGGATGAAGTTGAAGTAGCAACCGATTGCGCCGAGACAGAATCTTGCATGGCCATATCCTCCTTGGTCAATATCAATTCAGTAACAAAGTTTAGCGTGCCAAACCCAATTCCTTGCGCGCCTTTTCCACGAAACTGTAGTCAAGTACCTGGGCGATGGGCACCGGACGCGTCACTTTAGCACTCTCGCGCTGCAGGTCGATGAGCGCCTGGACGCCCTCGGGCCGCACAGAGGCATCCCTGGTAAGGCCACGGGTGCGCTGCTTGAAAACTTCCGCGGCAAATCTTCGATCGTCGATTTTGAGCCGCTTCATGATGATGTCCAGGATCGCATCGCGATTGCTCTCGTCCCAGGTAAACATGAGGCCGCGCAGTGTCGCCCTGACCATCCTTAGAACCTCGTCCGGACTTTCTTTAATTTTTTTGTCGGACGTGCCGAAGCCGGTCTGAGGGAACCGCGCGATCTCGCCGAGGAAAAACAGCTCGCGGTAGCCTTTTTCGACAGCGACGATGCTGATGGGAACCGAAAGAACCGTAGCGTCGGCGATGCCGGATTCCAAGGCAGCGAGCCTGGCTGAGTCGCCGCCGCCCATCGTCAGGATGCCGACGTCGCGGTCGGGGTCGAGACCGAAGTGCTTTGCCGCGAGTCTGGCGAGCAGGGTGGCCGTGGCGCCAGGAGTGCTACCTGCAATCTTTTTCCCCTTCAAGTCCTTGGGCTCTTTGATCTCCTTGCGACTGATAATGGACTGGAGCGAACGATCCGCCGTGAAGATCAAGACTTTCATCGGGCGCCCTTGAACCGCTGCCGCGATCACGCCGGTGACCGCGCCGTTGTAGTCGATGTCGCCGGTCAGCACGGCGCTGCTGGCGAGAGTGGCCGGCATGAGAATGAGCTCCAGATCGATCCCTTCGTCGCGAAAGAATCCCTTGAGCTGGGCGGCGTAAATGGACAAAAAAGCGATGCTCGTGGTCGAGATTCCCATGCGGATCTTTTTCAACTGCGGTTGCGCGAAAACTGTTGGAGCGACCAGTAAACCAACGATTGGAAGGCAAAGAAAAATTTGGCCGCGTGAAACCCGCATCTCTTTCACTCCCGGTCAGATGAGAACCAAGCATCGCTTCGGACCAGCGAATCGATTGCTAACCTAAGTTTCAGCCTCGTTTACTCCAAGGTGGAGCAAATGTCTATCGTGAATGGCTCACATTGACATGGTTCTCACTTGTTGACTAATCTCCCGCCATCATTGCTACCTTTAGATTCAAATATCAGCGGCTGCCGAAAAGACGGATGCCGTGAAATCTGAAACCATTTGGATAACAAGCGGGATACTTGAGCCGATGGCGAAATTGACAATGTCTCCGTCAGGGTAATAGTCTCGGTCAAATGAAACCTAAAGGAGATAACTCATGGGCAATGAGTTTGCGGCGATATCGCGACGCGATTTTCTCAAACTCACAGCGAAAAGCGCGGTCTTTTCATCCGCTTTTCTAAACGGATGCGCAATCATGGCCGCTGACGGCAGCAAAAAAACGGCCCGCGCCATCGACATTCATCATCACTACTTTCCTGCCGAGCTTATCGACGAGATCAAGCAGCACGGCAAATCATTGGGCATAGAATATCTGCCATCAAAGGGCGAGGCACATTCGCTCAGTTTCGGAAAGGGAAATCGAACCGGTGTCGATCCGGAAATCATGGACGTGGACAAACGTCTGGAGGTCATGCGCGACGGCAGGGTCGCAATCGCAACCGTCGAGTCGCAACCCAGCGCTCAAGGTTATCCGCTCGACGGAAAACAGGGCGAAGCCTGGTCGCGGCTCTATAACGAAGGCATTCACAACCTGGTCAAACGCTATCCAAAGCGGTTTGTCGGGATGGCGACGGTGCCGCTGCAAGATCCCGTGCGAGCCGCAAGTGTCCTGGAACACGCGATTCGCGAGCTCAAATTTTCCGGCGTGACGATCGGATCGAACGTGAACGGCAAGTATTTCGACGGCAAAGAATTCGATCCGTTCTGGAAAAAGGCCGAAGAGCTGGACGTGCTGATGATCATGCATCCGGACTCCATACTGGGCAGTGACAAAATGGGCGCCTACAGTCTACGAACCGTTTGCGGCAACCCGGCCGACACGACACTGTCGGTCGGCTTTATGATTTACAGCGGAGTTTTCGATCGGTTTCCCAAACTCAAGCTGGGGCTCCTCCACGGAGGCGGTTTTTTTCCTTACCATCTCGGTCGTTTCGACCAGGGATTCAAGCGGAGCGGCGGAAGAGAACCTTTCCCGGCTTCGCAACCTCCGAGCCGTTATCTCAAGAACCTCTATTTCGACAACCTGGTGTATCGGGTAGATACCGTCGAGTACCTTAAACGCGTGGTCGGCGCGGATCATGTCCTGGTCGGAACGGATTATCCCTATACTCTAGGAGATTGGATGGCGGTGGAAAAAATCGAGCAGATGAATTGCACCGAAAGCGAGCGCGAAGCGATGCTGCACGGCAACGCGCGGGCGCTGCTAAAATTGTCGACGATGTAAGACATTAACTCGGTCGTTTACGAGCTCAATGGAGGAGAACGATGAAGCGCCAAGCCTCAACGATGACCCGACGCAATTTCCTACAGTTTGCCGGAAAGACCGCGGCCGTCTCAGCAGGAATGTTACTGGCGGGATGTGCGCAGACATCGACGCAATCATCGACGAGCCCTGGCGGCAGCAGTTTGCGTGCCATCGATATTCATCACCATTACATTCCGCTGGAGCTCATCGACGAGGTCAAACGCAACGGCAAAGCGCTCGGTGTCGAATACTTTCCGCCGAAGGACGCCAAGGACAATCCATTCCAGATCCGATTTCCAAACGGCAACCGGCTCAATCCGGATCCACGCATGACGGAGATCAATAACCGCCTCGAGGTCATGACCAAAGGCAACATTGGTATCGCTACGGTCGAGGTGCACACCGCCTGCGTCGGCTATGAGCTAGATGGCAACCGCGGCGAATCATGGTCGAAGCTCTACAATGAAGCGATCATGAATTTGGTCAAGCGTCATTCCGATCGCTTTGTCGGCATTGCCACCGTACCGCTGCAGGACCCGCCGCGCGCGGCCCGCGTGCTGGAGCACGCTATCCGTGACCTTAAAATGTCCGGCGTCACTATCGCATCCAACGTCGTCGGCAAATACTTCGACAGCAAAGACTTCGATTCGTTCTGGGCGAAGGCTCAGGAATTGGACGTGCTTATGATCATGCATCCGGAATGGGTCCTCGGCAGCGATAAAATGGGTGCTTACGGGTTGCGCACCGTCTGCGGCAATCCCGCAGACACTACGCTTTCCGTCGGCTTCATGATCTACAGCGGAGTGTTCGATCGCTTCCCCAACCTCAAGTTGGCGTTGCTCCACGGCGGCGGCTTCTTTCCTTATCACCTCGGCCGCTTTGATCAAGGCATGAGGAGCGGCACGGGTGCGGCGCGCATGCCCGCCAAACAACCGCCGAGCAAATATCTGAAGAACCTCTACTTTGACAACCTCGTCTACCGCGTTGAAACGGTCGAGTACTTGAAGCGCATGGTCGGCGCGGAGCACGTCATGGTCGGTACCGACTACCCCTTCGACCTCGGCGACTGGAAGGCCGCGGAAAAAATTCAGACGATGAACTGCACGGAAACCGAGCGCGAAGCGATGCTGCACGGAAACGCACGCAAGCTGCTAAGGCTTGCGCGCAGCGCCTGAGCAATTTAAACCTGAGCAAAAAAGCTCCCATGCAACGATTGATTCTATGCGCTGCCCGCGCAATTGTCTTCCAGTTCCTGCTCTGCGCCGGGTCGCTTGCGCAGGATTTGCGCGCCAACGATCCGGCCAAGACCCTTCACGAACTATTCGCCGCTGAGTGGGACTACCAAATGGAGCAGCATCCAACTTGGGCTTCCAGCTTGGGAGACCGGCGTTGGAACGACCGTTGGAGCGATATCAGTCTAGAGGCGATATTCAAACGGCATGATCACGATGCGGAGACATTGGCCAAACTAACAAAGATCGACCGCGCCGCGCTGGCGCCCGTGGATCAGCTGAACTTC
>DASPXM010000281.1:0-13614 GCA_035637295.1 Verrucomicrobiia bacterium | reverse complement strand
CAAGTGAGCTCAGCGGTTAGCCCTGTAATTGAACTGATTTTTCCTTTGAATCGAATCCGACGCCGCTATGCAGCGGCTCAATGCCACAAAAAGTCGTGTCCACAAAAAGTCGTTGACTCAGAATACCCAATAGTGGTTGAATCCCCGTCATTAGTGATCAGTCATTGTCATTCCCTTTAGAATCCTCTCCGACCGGGGAGGCTGATTTTATGGCGGATACAATCCTTTGGTATATTCTTCTCTTTGCAATCGGGGCCGGTGTCCTTACCTATGGAATCGCGGACGATCTCTTTCACCAGTGGTGGCAAAAGAAAAAATATGAAGAAGGAAACTGAAACTGAAAATGACCGGGCTGTAAAACCGAAACCTGTGCAACCAACGGCTAATAGCGAACCCGTTGTCCGCGGTTATGATAGCCGCGACCTGTTTTGGGAAGATGCGCACTTTCGTATTGATGAACTGAAGCGACAGATCGCCGCAGACTTGAAAAAAGAAGAGTAATCGGTCCGCGCGCACTTTTTGCCTAATCTCAAATAATACAAACATCGCCGCATCGGGAATGACTAGTCACCTCGATTTCGTAGTCGGAGCATAGCCTGTCTCCCATATCCAGTATTCTATGGCCTTTTAATATGGACCATGCTAGGTTGACACTTCTCATCTAAATGAACGGGAGAAAAGCATGACGCCAACTGCATGGGATTTTCGTAACAAACTGACCGTTATTCTGAACACGGCGGAGCATAGTGGCAAGCCTTACGTCGATGTGGAATCGAGTAATCTCCACACAGAGATGGGGGGAGATCCAAACTCAAATCATAGAATGCCTATTTTCCATGAAGTAATGACCCGGATGATGCGTCCGGGTGATTCAGTTTTAAAGGAAACTGGGAACGGGCACGGCGCAACGATGATGATTCGCTACATTCTCAAGAATAAGCTACGAGTTGTGGAGACAGTTGCTACTTCAGCTCCTCAGACCGTTTTCTAACGCATCCGAAGCATACGGACAAAATCACCCGGCCTGCCTGACTCACGTATCGTACGGGTGCTGTCACGCCTGCCACAGTAAAACTCTAGATAACTCCCGCGCCATTTACGCCCGTTCGTGGCGGATTATATATCGGTCCGTCGCTTGCTCTACCGGATATCCGGAAGCCTTAGAAAAGCACAGAGAGGTACAAATGAGCAGCGCTTTAGACGAGTTTAAGAAGCCGATCGAGGAGTGGGCGCGCGCCCTCGTCGACGGGAAACCGATGGAGAATCTCTTGATTCTCTACAAGCTGCTGTACGCGCTCGGCTGCCGGATCGACGGAATCGATTTCGAGATCGACCGGCTGTGCGTAGCGGCTAACAAAAAGGCAAAAACACTCTCGTAATCCTCTATAAAAGGCCGCCGTAATAAACTTCAAAACTATCGAGTTACGAACATGAACGAACAAACCAGAGATCTAAAAAAACTAATTAAAACCAGCCGTCAGCTCATAAAAGAGAGCAAAAAGCTTGCGGAGGAGCAGCGAAAAGTGATGGCTCAACTTCAAAAAGCACTGGACAAGCTCTATGAAGTGAAATCAAAATGAGGCGCCATCGAACTTTTAACTCACGATCACAGATCTCGTAATGCCTGTTTAGATGGCTTTGCGCTAGTCGCCGAAACTCGTCTCTGAGCCGGCAGCTTCCGCTCCTCTAGCAAACGATACCATGGAGATCTTCGAGCAACGTTTGTGGGCGATCAAAAAAGTCCATTTTAAGATCCTCCTCTCTCCCAATTGCGTTACACTTGTTTGATCTTTACCTCCCCTTAATCCCAAGATCCTTCTGGGCCTCCCTGAGAATCGAGAGATCCGCTACTTCGCTGAGAGACACTTCACGGTTCACCTTAGCCACCCGCTTCGCCTCGTCGATCAGAAGCCGCAGCCCGTTGTCAGGGAGATTTAAATCCTCACTAAAGGTTTTCACCGAGGATTCATAGGTAGCCGCCGCCATCTCTTTATCGATCTTTAGCCACTCCGCCATGACCGGCAGCGTGCCGTCACGGTTTTGACGAATATAGCGATTGGCCTTGATGCCCGCTTTGATCGCCCGCTTGATCTCATCCGGCCGCTCTTTGAGTTTCTTCGCGCTGGCGATCAAACCGCTAACCGGAAAACTAAACAACTCGTGCGCTCGGGTCAGAACTACAAAGCCTAACTTCTTGCCGAGAAAATCTATTGGCGGCGAGCCTAATGTGGCATGAGTCAATCCTTGCTTCATGGCGCCAAAGCGAGAGTCGAGTGGCCCGGTGGCGAGAAATTTAACCTCCCTGTCGGGGTCGATAGCGAAATGCTTGAGCATCAGCCGCGCCATCGCTTCAAGAGCGCCGCCATAGGCGTTGACGCCGATCGTTTTACCCTTCAATTCGGGGACGGACTTTATTTCTGGGCGGGCGATCAACGCAGTGGGAGCTACCGGAACGTAAGCAGCCACGAGTTTCACCGGGACACCTCGAATCGCCGCGGCGGCACCAGGGCCAAGTACCGTATAGTAGTCGATCTCGCCGCCGACCAGCGCCTGAAAAGCTATCGCGGGGTTGATCCTGATGAACTCCCCTTGAAGCCCCTCCTCCTGAAAGAAACCTCTCTTATCTCCTATGGCGAGGGGGACAAATGGGGCGGCGAGGTCTGGAAATCCGATCCTGATCTTATCAGCTGCTAAGGCTGACGCGTGTAGAACAAGAACAGTGAGCAACGCCCAAGCAATCTTCCTCACAGGGCACCTCCCTCGGTTCGCTTCTTGCCGAGCAATTCAGCTTTATGCTTGCACGGAAAAATATTTGACGGCGTGAATCCATGAGCCCGAACCTTCTCTGCTCACCGATCCTCAGCAAACTCCGGATGAGCTGCCTCAGGATTCCAACGGAAGACTCACGGGTTGATGGCGCTCGGCTGAAAGGTCGGCGGCTAAGGTCACTTCCATCACCTGCCGCGCCTGCTCGGGAGTTACCAGCACGGGAAGGTCGAGTGCCACGGCCTCGATAAAGTGAATCGTTTCCGCCTCCATCGGACCCTGATAGACGTGTGCCACTTGCTCGCCAGGCATCGTCGAGAGCGGGAAGACCATTCCGCGTTGCATCGTGTTGAGCACGACATCGCGATGGGTATCGTCGATGAGAAGTGCGCCTTCTGTCGCGACGAACTCGATGGTTGTCGTGGAGAAATGAGGATAGCCCGGCGGCAGCGCCCATCCCGCGCCGATGGTGAACACCGTGCCGTCCTCCATCGTCACGATGATCCACTGGCAGTCGGGCACACCGTGGGTTTGTTCCATAATGCGATAGACGACTTCGGAATAGACCCGCACCGGCTTGGTGCCTTCTAAGCACCAGAGAATGAAGTCAATATCGTGCGTCGCCTCCATCACGGCCGGTGAGAGCCGAATGCGCCCGCCGATCTTGTTACCGATGGATCGAGAGACATTACGGCTGACCAGCGCCGTAACTGGCCGTCCGAGAGTGCCGTTTTCCAAGCACTGCTTCACGTAAGCGTATTTCGGGTTGAACCGCTGTGTGTAGCCGATCGTGAATTTAAGGCTGTCTTTTTTTGCCAGCGCCATCATCTCGTCCGCCTCTTTCAAAGCAAGTCCCATCGGCTTTTCCAGAAAGGTGTGCTTGCGCGCGAGGAGGCTGTCTTTAGTGATCGGATAATGCGTGGTCTCCGGCGTGCTGCACACGAAGATCGCGTCGATATCATCCCGGCGAAGCAGCTCGCGATAATCTGTGGTCGCTGTCTTCGCTCTGGTCTCTTCCCCAATTCGTGCGAGCTTTGCGGGATCGATCTCGGCAAGGTGTACGCTCTCGATCAAAGGATGGTTGGCGCAGACTTTCGCTCGAATCTCGCCGATCCATCCCGTGCCGATGATCCCAACATTGATCTTGCGACTCGCCATTTTTTATCTCTCCTCAGAACGATCGAGCGACTGTCGATTGACGATCACGGCGGCACACTACGCCAGATGCCTACGTCGATCAAGGAGCCCGTATGTGCGGCCGAAAACGTATTGCGCTTCCCGAGCGAGATATAGTAGGTTACCCACCGTTCGCATCATTCCTAGAACATCTTCACGCGCGGAGCGCTCTCAGCAATGCCGATTGAAAACGGAACCATCCAGCCGAAAAGGAGCGACCATGCCATTTTATAACTGGACGGAAATGGACAGGAGCGCTATCAGCCCGCAGTACTCAGCGGCCGAAGGACCCACGATCAAAGGCGGGGAGATCGAAGTCGGGCGTTACCGTTTCGCTGCTGGAACTGGCTCGAGGCCGCACAAACACCCCGAGGAACAAGTGATCAATGTACTCTCTGGCAAGTTTCGCGTCCGCATAGGAAGGAGGAGCGCATCCTTGGACCAGGAGAAGCAGCGCTCGTTCCACCGAACACAGAGCACGAGGCTACAGCAGTGGACAGTGAGGTCGAGATTATAAGCTGTAAAAACATCGTAACCGGCTAAGCCGACGGAAGATCAAGGAGGCCCTATGCTCGGACTTAAGAAGGCAGTGCTCTTTGCATCGCTAGTGATTCTTATTTCTGGAGCCGTTGCCGCTGCACAGGAGTTTCCGACCAAACCGATCGAGCTTGTCATCCCGTACGCGGCCGGCGGCTCTCACGATCTGACGGCCCGGGCACTAGCAAGCGTTGCTCATCAGTATCTCGGCCAGCCGATGTTGGTGATGCTGAAGCCGGGCGGAGGAGGAGCCGTCGGTTCGCAGGCAGTCATCAGGGCAAAGCCCGATGGCTACACACTGATGCTCGGTGGCAGCGGTCCAAACACCATCTTTGCCCTCGTCCAGAAGGCGCCGATCGGCCCGGATCATTTTACTTCGATCGCGCGAATCAATTATAGCCCGGCTATCTTCTCGGTTCGAGCCGAAGCGCCGTGGAAAACGTTCCGCGAGGTGGTTGACTACATGAAAAAGAATCCGGGGAAGTTCAATTTCGCTAACACGGGAACTTGGGGAGCGGCGGATTTTCCCATGCGCATGGTCGCTCGCGCTGCCGGAGTCGAGTACAACAACATCCCGTTTGACGGCGGCGGACCGGCGTTGCTCGCGGTGCTGGGTGGTAACGCCGACGGTAGCTTTCTATTCACGGCTCAGCTGCTTCCCCAGATTGGCGCCGGAAAAATGCGCGCCCTGGCAGTCAGCGATACGCGGCGGCTTCGTGATCTGCCCAACGTTCCGACGCTTCGCGAAGAGGGCGTTGATGTCCTGTTCACCCAATGGCGATCGGTACTCGCCCCCAAGGGAATTCCCCAACCGATCGTTGAGAAGCTGGAAGCAGCGTTCAAGGGCATGACGGGGGACAGCTCGTTCCAGGCACTCATTAAGCAGCTCGGCGACGAGATTCACTTCCAGGGTGGGAAAGAGTTCGATACCACCTGGCGGCAGGAATGGGACGGGTTCGCCAAGGTCGTGGCTGGCGCGCAAAAGTAGCTTTGCAGACGATGGGCCGGCGCGACGCGATTGTGGCAGCTGTGGCCCTGGCGCTTAGCGCCGCGGCGATGTTCGAGTCATCAAAGCTCGCGTTCGGCACGATCCACAGCCCCGCACCGGGTTTTTTCCCTTGGTGGACAAGTGTCCTGATCATGTTGCTGGCGCTGGTCCTGATGGTTCAAGCGCTGACGGGCTCGCGCACGGCTGGAGAAGGCTCAGGTCGAATCGCGAAAGTAGCTTTGCTCCTGGTTGTCCTTTGTGCTTATACCTTTCTGCTCGATCCGCTCGGCTATCTAATCTGTACATTTCTTCTCGTCCTGTTCATGTTGCGCACGCTGGATCCCCAACGGTGGACCGTCGCCCTCGCCATGGCGGTGATTACCGCAGTCGGTTCGTATGTCGTGTTTGCTGTTTGGCTGAGCGTCCCGCTGCCGCGAGGACCGCTCTAGATGTTGTCATGGTTCAAACCGTTCAAAATGTTCAAGTCGTTCAAAACGGCTGAAACTGAGCGAAGCGGTTGAACGGAGCGAAGCGATGGAACGATTTGAACAGGAGTCGCAAACGCCCGCCCCAAGGATAGATTGGTAACTACAAAAGCATGGATATCCTCAACAACCTCGCGACCGGTTTTGCCGTCGCGCTGACACCGATCAATCTTCTCTACTGTTTTTTGGGATCATTTATCGGAACGGCCATCGGCGTCCTGCCCGGTCTCGGTCCGCCTGCGACGATCGCCCTGCTGTTGCCTGTGACCTATGGGATTCCGGCCACCTCCGCGGTTATTCTGCTCGCTGGAATTTTCTACGGCGCTATGTATGGCGGTTCGACGACTTCGATCTTGTTGAATATCCCCGGAGAGGCTGCATCGGTGGTCACTTGTCTGGATGGTTATCAGATGGCGCGCCAGGGACGAGCCGGCGCGGCGCTGGCTATTTCGGCGTTCGGGTCTTTCATCGCCGGGACGCTCAGTATCTTCGGTCTAATTCTCTTGGCCCCGCCGCTTGCCGCATTCGCGATCAAGTTTGGGCCTCCGGAGAACTTTGCACTCCTCGTTCTCGGACTCACTATGGTCGGCTACTTAGCCGGGGCTTCAATGGCGCGAGGCTTGATGATGGCTTGCCTCGGGCTCCTGCTCGGAACGGTCGGACTCGATCCGATCATGGGAACCCAGCGATTCACCTACGGAGTGTTCAAGCTCAGCGAAGGGTTTGAGTTCATTCTCGTCGCCATGGGGCTGTTCGGAATTGGCGAGGTCCTCGTGAATGTCGAACAAACCATCAAGGCTGAAGTCTTTCAGACAAAGATTCGCGGGCTCCTACCGAACCGGGAGGAATGGCGCGCCTCGGCCGCGCCGATCGCACGAGGATCATTGCTGGGATTCTTCGTCGGCGTTCTGCCCGGCGGCGGAGCGATCATCTCGTCGTTCATCTCGTACGCGCTCGAGAAAAAGCTCAGCAGGCACCCGGAGCGCTTCGGCAAGGGCGCCATCGAAGGAGTGGCGGCGCCTGAAGCAGCGAATAACAGCGCGGCAACCGGCTCGTTCATCCCGCTGCTGACGTTGGGAATCCCGGGAAATGCGTCGATCGCGATGATCTTTGCAGCGCTGCTGATCCACGGCGTAAGACCCGGTCCGCTGCTGGTCACAGAGAAACCAGATGTCTTCTGGGGGCTGGTTGCGTCCATGTATATCGGTAACGTTATGCTGCTGGTTTTAAACCTGCCCCTGATCGGGCTCTGGGTGAAGCTTCTTCGCGCTCCGTATCCGCTGCTGGCGCCGCTCATCCTGGTATTTGTCATCATCGGCGCCTATAGCGTGAACAACAGCGTTTTCGATGTGGGGACAACCGTCGCCTTCGGCGCGTTCGGGTACCTGATGCGCAAGTGCAATTTTGAGCCGGCGCCTTTGGTTCTCGCCATGATTCTCGGCCCTCAACTCGAGGCCTCGCTGCGGCGCTCTTTGATCTACTCCCGGGGAAACCTCGGAGTCTTTTTCGAGCGCCCAATTGCAGCCGTCCTGATGGCGCTGGCTCTGTTGATGTTACTCTCGCCTGTTTTTCGCTGGGCTCTGAGCCGTAAATTTTCTAAGATCGTGCAACCGGGATCTGACACCGAAGTCACGGGAGGCAAATCCGATACGGTTTCAAAATAAATCGCTCAACCAATTGTACAGGAGGGGCGCGATGAAACTACTTACAATGAGTCTCGCAATCTCAATAATCGTAGGTCTAATGGCGCCGGATGTTGACGCGCAGGTAAGCGGGAAGTGGGTAAAACTCGCGCCGTTTCCGGACCCAGCCGAAGAGTTATTCGGGGTGGCCGCCGGTGGCAAGATGTATGTCATGGGAGGGCTCGCACCTGGTTGGAAACCTAGAGGGCTCGTTTATGAGTACGATCCTGCGGCGAATCAATGGACAAAGAAGAAGCCGATGGCGCTTCTCTTCTCATCACGTGGCGGTAACCGAACTGAACGGCAAGGTCTATGCTTTCGGTGGCTTCATTCCCCCTCAGTCCGGCCCACCGGCTTGGGTCCCTATCGATAACGTTTGGGAGTACGACCCGGCCGCGGATAACTGGAAGGCGCTGGCACCCATGCCGACGAAACGCGGATCACCGGTCGCCGCGGCGGTTGGAGGCAAGATCTACGTTATCGGAGGAGTTACTACTGCACCGGGCGCGAAGGAGTCCATTGTCCACCCAGCCAGACCGCACATTACAATTGGGACCGTGGAAGAGTACGACCCAGCAACCAACAGTTGGAGAGCGCGAACGCCGATGCCCACGGCACGAAATCACGCCGGCATAGGCGTGGTCAACGGCAAACTCTACGTGATCGGTGGCCGCACCGGCGCCGGTTTCATCAGCGTCGCCACTAACTAACACTAACGTGGTCGAGGAATATGATCCGACAACTGACACCTGGGGTCCGTCTCGAGCGAGGATGCCCAGCGCGCGGAGCGCGGTAGCCTCGGGGACCTACAGGGATAGGGTTTACGTAGCCGGTGGAGAGTTCCAGGATGACAGCATGATGGCCGCCTTTCGCGCGCTGGAGGCATACCATCCTGCAAGCAACAGTTGGGCGATCCTCCCACGCATGCCGGTCCCGCGTCACGGTTTAGCGGGTGCGGTTATCGGCAACAAGCTTCACCTGGTGAGCGGCGAAGTACAATCAGCGGGGATCGAGGGAATGCACCTCCAATCGGATTCCCACGACGCTTTTGAATTCGCCGATCGCTGAT
Source organism: Verrucomicrobiia bacterium (assembly GCA_035637295.1). Lineage (GTDB taxonomy): Bacteria > Desulfobacterota > Binatia > UBA9968 > UBA9968 > DP-20. Next base: position 4,911 of record DASPXM010000281.1, on the reverse strand, counting down.
GCGGCAGAGACTAGAAGATCAAAACGTTCCAGCAGTTCAAGCCGCTCAAACCGTTTGAACGGAGCAAATTTGCAGCAAATCCTGTCAAGGAACGAGGGATTTTGGTAGTGTCCTAATTTGGTTTTCCCGAGCCGTTTTTAACGGCCAAGAGTTCGCGAGACGTTGAGGCAGGCGATAGGGAAATGAAATTTGTAGGCAAACGATAGGCGATTTATAAGATGGCTCGATTTGAAGCGATCATACTTTTTTCATTGGTTTGGATTTTTGCCGGTTACCAAGTCTATACAGTGTTTCGTAGAGATGACGCCACAAGGGGATGGGAAATTAGCAACAAATTGTTCGGATGGTGTCGACTACTCGGTATTCTAGCCTTGTTATTTGTCGATTGATTAGCTTGGAATTCAAATTAGTACACTACCGGGATTTTCCCCTCGACATCCAACCCTCGACCCTCGCTTGTTTTCGGATTTCGAGCTTCGGATTTCGGATTTGATTCGGTAGCGCCTTGGCGCGCGAAACATGGGAGGATAGCATGAGCTTTATCGTAGCGATCACGGATTATGTCTTCCCTTCTCTGGAACCTGAGCAACGGGTGCTGGCGCCGCTGAGTGTGGATTTGCGTCCGCAACAGTGCCGCTCTGAGGAGGAGATCATCGCGCTGACTCGAGAAGCGGATGGTGTCCTGAATTGTTACGCAAAGATGACTGCGCGCGTCATTGAGAATCTCAATCGCTGCAAGATCATCGCGCGCTATGGAATTGGCGTTGACAACGTGGACTTGGCCGCAGCAAGCAAAGCCCGAATTCTGGTGACCAATGTCCCGGACTACTGTGTCGATGAAGTCTCGGATCACGCGCTAACCTTGCTTTTGGCGCTCGCGCGCCAGATTGTTACCGCTGATCGTGCCGTGAAGGCCGGAGCCTGGGACGTCGTCGCTCATGCAGGAATTCGCCGGCTGCGCGGCCAGACGCTGGGCCTGCTTGGATTCGGCAAAATCGCCAAAGCGCTGGCATCGAAGGTACAGCCTCTGGGAATGAAGGTGATTGTCTATGATCCTTATCTCGAACCCGCCGCGATCGCTCCTCATGGAGCGGAAGCCGTCAACTTTGAAAGGCTCCTTGCTGAGGCAGATGCGATTTCGATTCACGTGCCGCTTTCGCCAGAGACGCGCAACCTGATCGGTGAGCGCGAGCTGGCGCGGATGAAGCCAACCGCGTTCCTCATCAACACATCGCGGGGTGGCATCGTCGACGAGCAAGCTCTCGCTGTGGCGTTGAAAGAAGACCGGTTAGGTGGCGCCGCTCTTGATGTGCTCAGCGTTGAGCCACCGCCAGCAGATCACCTGCTGCGGCAAGCGCCGAACATTATTCTCACTCCACATCTGGCCTTTTATTCGCGTGAGTCGGTGATTGAACTGCAGACCAAAGCGGCCGAAGAGGTGGCGCGGGCTCTCAAGGGCGAGCCGCCCCGATCCCCGTCAACCCAGAAGTTCTCGACCGATGAAGTTGATTGAGATGAATCTCTTCACAGCAAGCTGACAGAGTATCAAAAAACATTTATGAGAATTTATCCTAAAGTCGTCACCCCCGAAGGTTTTTATCGGGGGTCCAGTCATAGTTTCGTCTGGATTCCCGATAGGAGCATTCGGGAATGACAGACTTTTAGAGGGCGCAAAATAGCTTTAACACAGTAGGCTCAGGGAAATTCCACCCAATGAAATAAAAAAGGGGTGCATGGAGGAAGCATGAGACTTCAGGCTCACTCCACAGCGGTCGTAGCCGTCGACATGCATCGAGGCCATCTGGACCGTTCGGTGGCGACGCTGCCTTTAGCTGCTGAACGCTGCGGTCCGGTGATCGCGCAAGCCGCGAAACTCTTCCACGAGCTTCGCGCCATCGGCGTCCGCATCATCCACGTGGTGACCGGATACCGAGAGTCTGGGGAGATCGCAGCCAATCCCTTTTGGAAAGCAATTCACGATGATCCGACCAAAGCGAGGAAGGGGATTCTCCGCCACAACCTCGCCGGAAGTCATGGGACAGAAATCATCGCGCCGCTCTATGCAGAAGGCGATCTCGTCGTCAGAGGGAAGAAGCGCTACAGCGCCTTCTATGCAACGGACCTCGAGTTTGTGCTGCGTCGTATCGGCATCGACACCGTGATCCTTGCCGGCATCAACACGACAACCTGCGTCCTCTGTACCGCTTTCGAGGCCACTAACCGCGACTTTCGGGTTGTCATCGCATCGGACGCCGTGGATTCCATGGATGGAGAGGAGATGCATCGCTTCGCCCTCCGACTCATGGCAGCCTCTATCGGATGGCCGCTGACCAATCAGCAGATTATGGAGGCCTTCAAGAGTTCCCTGTAGGAGTTGCTTAGAAACTTTTTTTCTTCGCTTCTTGGAAGCGTTTCTCCGCTTCTTCGGCGCCCTCAGCCCGGTTGTAGTCCTGATCCAAGTCGCCGTCTCCAGCGGGGCTTTTCACGGTGAAGAAAACTGCCGGCCCGCCTATGGCCCGGCTTCTGTGGTTGGTAAAGCGCGGGATGTGGATCAAGTCTCCCGCCTCGCAGATCCGCTCTTCGTCACCAAGGACGAAGTGAAGCTTCCCCTCGAGCACCAAAGTGAATTGCTCCTCGTTGGGATGCATGTGGAGCGGCGGGCCTTCTTCGTCCGGTTTGGTCACGATTCCCGCCTTCATAAATTCGCCAACGGCAGACTGCACGAACTGTTGCGGGTTTGCCGTAGCGCGATTCTTTTGCATCTCTGCAATCTTGTAAAAAGCCATTTTTCTCCCTCCTATGGTCGCGGGCGGTTTTGCATTCCTCATTACTGCAAGGTGGGTAGATTGTCTACCTTGACGGACGCTCAAAGCCGCTGTTAGATTCACAACCAAAGGCGGCATTTTTCATGAGGAGATACTTGCCATGGCAGAAGCACACATTCTGAGAATCGATTCGTTACCGGTAATCGAGCGCGGCAATGGCATAGAGACCATTCCCCTCGTCACTAAAGAGATCGGCGCCAAGCACATCACGACCGGCTTGACCCGCTTCCCGGCTGGCGCGAAGGTTCCGCTGCACTCTCACAACTGTGATGAGCAGGTAACCATTCTCGAAGGAGAGGCCGAAGCGGAGGTCGACGGACAGCGACACCGTTTGCATCCCTTTGATACGACGCTTGTCCCTGCGGATAAGCCACATCGATTTGTAAATGTCGGGACCTCGCACCTCACGATCATGTGGATTTACACGAGCAGCGAAGTGACCCGAACCTTTACCGAGACCGGCGAAACCGTGGCTCACCTTTCCGATCGTGACCTCGTTGGTGCGCTGCCTCCGAAAGGGAAATAGGGGGCGCGAGCGGTCCAACCGTTCAATACGTTCAAACTGTTCAACACGTTTTGAACGGAGCCGCGCGCAGCGCGGCGGTTGAACCGAGATCGCGTAGCGAGCGATTGAACGATTTGAACAGTTTCAAGATCATGACCCAAACTCCAACCGATCGCCGATTTCAGTCACGCGATCTCGAAGCCTTCGTTGCGCGCGCTCTCACAGCCGTCGGGTTACCTACCGCAGATGCTGAACAGGTCGCGCGGCTTATGATCCTGGCCGATCTGCGCGGCTCTGACGGTCACGGCATTTTCCGCCTGCCGCAATACGTCCGGCGCATTAGAGCCGGCGGGATGAATCTGCGGCCGAACATTCATGTCGTCCAAGAAACAGAGGCGACGGCTCTGGTCGATGGCGATAACGGCATGGGGCACCTGGTGATGCGCTTTGCGGCGCAGGTCGCGATGGACAAAGCCGAACGCGCTGGAGTGAGCTGGGTCGGCGTTCGACGGAGCAACCACGCAGGGCCGGCGGCGCTCTACGCTATGATGCCGCTCGAGCGCAACATGATCGGGATCTACATAGCGGTCGGCAGCGCCAATCACATGCCTCCTTGGGGTGGAGTCGAACTGCTTCTGAGTACGAATCCGATCGCCTTCGCGATTCCGGCTTTCAAAGAACCGCCGATTGTTCTCGATATCGCCACTAGCGTGGCGGCGTACGGCAAAGTGAAGACCAAAGCTCAACGAGGCGAGCTGATGCCTGAAGGCTGGATGATCGACGCGTTCGGCAAACCGTTGACTGACCCGCGACGAGCTGAACAAGGCTTCCTGCTTCCTATCGGCGGTTACAAGGGCTATGGCCTCGCGCTCGTCTTCGGCTTGCTTGCCGGCACGTTGAACGGTGCCGCATTCGGTCGCGACGTGATCGACTTCAACAAAGACGACAAGACGCCGACGAATACCGGTCACGTAATTGTTGCCCTTGATGTCTCGCGCTTCTCACCCGTTGAAGCGTTTCGGCGCAACGTCGATGAAGTCATCCACGAGATGAGAAATTCGAAAAGAATGCCTGGCGTCGAGAGCATCCGACTCCCCGGCGAGCAGAGCCATTCCACATGGTTGGAGCGGAGCGCAAAAGGCGTGCCGATGAACGACACGTTGTTTAGAGACCTGCAGCGTTTAGCGTCTGAGTTGGGAGTTGATGGTCTTCCTTTATAAACAGCTGCCGTCTCCGGTTCTCACCTTTGCTCCCGCGCCTGCATGATCTCCCTTGCGAGCTTAAAAATAGGGGTCATGTTGGTAAACTCAGCGCCGGCCACATTTTAGTTGAGCACTTTTCAGGGTAAATTCAGCAGCCGACACCATCTGAGATCAGCCGCGCGCCTTCGCCATGAACTCAGTCCTTAGCGCTTTGTTCCAGTCTGGAACGGCGCTGATCTTTTTTTCTTTCAAAAGTCCCTCCGCGATCTGCTGCAGATAGGGACGTACGTCGGCTGGGAAGCCGACGTCCACTTCGACGTTGGCCATCGCCTTACTGAATGTCTCTCGGCTCATCGTATAGCCCTTGGATGTGAAGAAG
>DASPXM010000280.1:0-7326 GCA_035637295.1 Verrucomicrobiia bacterium | reverse complement strand
TCATACTCCGCCGTCGGCTGGCCGGTGACGACTGGTTTGCCGCACTGCGCCTCATAACCGTTGTAGAATATTCCCAACTCGTTGTTGATGATGTCGCGGTCGCCGATCATGCGCTCCACCGGCCTTGGCCTTTGGTCGTTGATGTCAGGATCGAGCATGGAACAGGAACCTAGCTGAATCATTCCCATCTCGCCACCCGCCTTGAGCACGGCTTCGTGGACGATACCGAACACCTCTCCTTCGGTCATGCCGGGCTTCACCCGCTCCTGCATGGCGCGAATGCCGATATCCCCTAATTCGGCTGAGCGCTCAAGCGCCTCGATTTCCTCACGGCTCTTGAGCAAACGCGTTGCGATAAATTCCTTTGTGACAAAGACGAATTCGGCTTGCGATAGATTGCTCGTGAAAAAGTCCCAGTGATTTTTCGGGATCGAGGTGTACGGATCGTATTCGACGATGCCGACGCGGCCTTTGTCGTAACCACGCTCCTTGATTTCGTTGACGATGGCGCCGAGCACACTCGGAGCGCCGATGATCACGTGGCGCACCGCGGTGCGCGCCAACATCGCGCCGGCGAGCGAATGGCCGGGACGTGTGACCACGGCAGGCCGCCCTTCCCTCGGAAAAAAACAGTAATTGGCCAGCTCCGCCTTGCCTATCATGTTGGTGACGTAACGAAAATTGAACCAGCAACGTCCATACGCGGCCGAACCGCCGACGATGAGCAGGCAGTCAAGATTCGACTCCCGCATCAGCTTGCGAATATTGTTGTAGCGCCGTTCGTACTCGACCATGGAAAAGCGCGGATAAGGAAATCGCTTATGCAATCGTTCCAATTCTTCTTCAGATATCAGCACCTAATCACTCCCTGGCTGTGAAAGACGACACTGATTCGCATTACAGAAAATGTGAAGAACGCATTTTTTTACCCAGGCGGCATTTCCGTTCACAGGTTTCGTAGGCAAAATTGCAAAATCCTAGCCTGCATCACCGCCCCACCTTTTGCACAGCGTCAAATCGACGACATCTTCCACCTTGAGTTGGGCAGCCTTGGGATTGATCCCTAAATCCACCATGAGCTTCATAATCGACCGCACCCCTGGTACCGTGGGGCAAATGCTGCGCGGAAACTCTTCCACGAGTTCGCCGTAAACGGTTTCGACTCTCTCCCGGTCGGTAACTTTGAGATTCTTCATAATGGATTGAACAACCCTAGTCTTGTTTGCGGGATTGACGATGAATTGAATCGAATCCACCGTGGCCCGCCCTACCCGCTCAACCATCTGCGGATCGCTGCGCAAGATTTTACGCATCGTGACCAAGCCGCTCGCTTGAAACGGAATATTCAGCTTGGCCATATCCACGAGCACGGGATAGCCTTCACTGATCGCGGCTTTCGATATTTCCGGCGCGATCACCGTGGCTTGGGTGACCCCGCTTTTCACTGCCGCCAAGCGCAAAGGCTCCGCTCCCGTAGGCAGCAGCGTAATATTGTCTCGGCGCGGATTGAGACCTATGTGTTCCAGCGCCATAATCGCGGCGAGCGTGGCTAGCCCGGCCATGCTGGCGCCGATGCCGACCTTCTTGCCCTTCAAGTCCTCCGCACGTTTGATGCTCGGGTGCGCGACGAGTTGATACCGGACCTTATTCTGATTTCCCATGATCATGACCATGTCGCCACCGGCCACCACCGCATTAACCACATGAGTCGGACCGATGAGTCCGACCTGGACTTCGCCCGCGAGCATAGCTTGCGCCGCTTGAGTGGCGATGATGAAAACCGGTTCCACCTCGACGTTGTGCTTGCGGAAGAACCCTTGTTCCTTCGCGATCCAAATGGACGTCATATACGCATTGATGGCGCCGTAGGCAAAAAGCGCTTTGGACACCGATTCTGCGGCTTCGCTCAACCGGCAACCCCATCCCAATACCGACAGAAGCACTGCGACACAAATAGTCGTGTGCCACATAACAGTTCTCCTTCTCGTCACTAGCAGGAATCGTACAGCCGCGCGCAATTGTCCCAAAGAATCTTCTTCCTGCTGTTATCGCTCAATCCGTCGATCTCCAAAAATTCGTCGATGGCGTGCGGGAAGTGCGCGTCTATGTGCGGATAATCGGTGGACACGACCAAGTTGTCATCGCCAATGCGTGCTACCACATCGGTCACGAGATACTCATCGGGATCAACCGAGATAAAGCACTGTCGGAGAAAGTATTCGCTCGGCTGCCGCGATAGCGGCACATCAGCCAGCGGCCCGTGAAGTTTGGCTCGCTCATCAAGCCGGTAGAGCAGCCACGGCAACCACGCGCAATTGCCTTCAAGGAACGCCACGCGAAGCTCGGGAAATTTTTCCAACACGCCGCCGGCGCAGAAGCTCGCCACAGCCTGTATGAGCTCCACCGGATTGCGCAGGGCCATCGCCACGATGTTTGCGTTGGGATGGCCAAAGAACTTATTTGCTACCTGGTCCTGCTTCGGCCGCGCCGGCGGATGAAAACAGAGCGCCACGCCGAGTTTTTCGGTCTCTGCCCACAGTGGGTCGAAATAGCGGTCGTGAATGCGCCTCCCATTGATCGGTTCGGGGCATAACGACAGCCCGGTCACTTTTAATTCTTTTACCGCGCGTCGCACTTCTTGCACCGCCAAGTCGACATCGTGCAGCGTGATTAGTGCCGACGCCTTGAGACGCTCGGGATTTTCTTTGCAGAAGTCAGTGATCCAGTCATTCCACGCCTTGCACAGATCATTGGCATACTCGGGTTCCAATGTCTCGTCGCAGTGCAGCGGTGAAGTGCGAAACAGCACGGCCATGTCCAGGCCTTCCCGATCCATCGCCTCCAACTGTGATATCGCATCATAGTCGCGCGCCACGGCGAAATCATAGCGATCTGCAACCTGCTTCTGGCCGTGATCGATCACGTCCGTAATCCCGCGTAGCGTCTGTTTGCCGCCTCCGATGGAAAATTCCACTCGCCCGTGTTTGCCATTTCGGCGTCCCCGCGGAATGCGGTCGCCCCATTTCGGGTTCATGTACTTTTCGTAAAGGAACGCCGGATCGTAGACATGCATATCGGTGTCGAAAGCGCGAAAGCCGTTTTTCATTTTTTACCTCCTGCGGCTATCACTCCAAATTGGAGTATTGGTTGAACCCATCACTCCAGTACTCCATCATTCCAATCTTCCCTATCTCGCCTTTATCCCCAGCTCCTTTTGCACTTCCCGGATGATGTTGAAATCGGCCACCTCAGAGTTCGCCACCGGCCGCTCGATCTTCATCGCTTCTCTACCTTGATCGATCACCAGTTTTAGGCCGCTTTCCGACAAGCCACCGTCTTCGCTAAAAATCTTCCACGTGGAATCGTAGGTTGCCACCGCGCTCTCACGGTCTACCTTGATCCATTCCATCATGGTCTGAATCGTCCCTTCACGATTGGACCGCACGAAGCGATTGGCGCGTAGCATAGCTCTGACCATGCGTTTCACTTCATCCGGCTTTTCCTTGAGTTTTCTTAGGTTAGTGCCAACTCCGGTGAACGGCAATTTAAAATGCTCGTGGAAACGGGACAGGATCCGGTATCCTTGACGCTGCGCGTCGGTATCGGTGGGCGGCGAAAGCACAGCCACGTCGACAATCCCCTCCCTCAAGGCCGCATAGCGTCCTCGCTCGGCGCCCAGCTGAATAATTTTTAGTTCTTTCTCCGGATCGACACCGCCCTGTTTCATCATCATGCGCGCCGCGACATCGGAAGTCGCACCATAATTGCTTACCGCAAGCGTTTTGCCTTTCAAATCGCGAATCGTTTTGTATTCCGGCCGGGCGATTAGCAGGTGAGTCGAGCTGTCCATGAAACTCGCCACCACTTTCATCGGCAGTCCGCGCAAAGCGCCACGCACCACCGACGCGAACACCATCGTGTAGTCGATGTCCCCGGTGCTGAGCGCCGTGACCGACACGTTGGCGTTCATGCGGATCAATTCGACGTCCAAACCTTCGTCGCGAAACATGCCGCGCTTGAGCGCTAACCCTCCTGTGAGAAAAGAAACATCGACCGCGGAAATCGACATCCGGACCTTATCGATAGCCTCGGCCGTTGCCGCCAAAATCAGTAACGATAAACCTATGAGCACTAAACGTTTCATCAAAATCCCTTTCGCCCTGCCTCACCCCTAACCCTTCACCCCTTCCGCCTCAATCTCTTACGTTTTGACGCGTCGTCTCTTGGCATTCTCGCTGGTGACGAAATACTCACCGCGCACCGCCATCGCTGCCTCTTCTTCATCTTCTGGCGTCCATGCGCCCAGGCTGTAGCCGTACCATGGCATTCTCGGTGTCAGTTCCGGCAGGCCGATCTCTTCCCAGATCTCCCTGGCATTTTCCATGAACTCCTTTTGCGGAAGCGAGACCGGTGGATAAGGCCAGGGGCGCGTGGCGTTGATCAACAGCGCGGATGTCGACAATACGCGGCTCACGTGGGTCGGAACGCCGGGCGGATAGGCCGACGGATCGAGTCCTGGAGACTTTCCATGCGCGACGGCGACGTCTTTTTCCGGGCGCACATTGAAACAAATAGCCCAGTTGATCATTGCAGGATCCCAGATATCGATGTCGTCATCCACGGCGATGCAGATCTTCGCGTAGCTGCCGACAAAACCCGCGCTCGCGTTCAGCGCCCGCCAGGCATCGGCGTCGGTTGGATTTTTCATTTTGATCACGCAATAGGCCTGGCCGCTGCCGCTCACCTCGTCGTGGATCGCCACGTCGATCACCGCCGAGTTACCGCTATCGAAATGGAGAAATTTGTAAATGACCTTCTCCGTGCCGGTATGCTTGATCTTGCTGCTCTCGCTCGGCGGAAACTGGCTCATCAGCGCCGTGTAGATCGCCTCGCGCCGGTGCGTGATACAGGTCACGTCCATGTACGGCGACACGCCGCGCTGGCCCATGTAGCCCGTATATTCCCCGAACGGTCCTTCCGGCTCGATCCATTCCGTCGAAATTTTTCCTTCGATAACGATTTCCGCGGTCGCGGGAACCAGCAAATCGACGGTCTTGCATTGGATCACTTCGATGGGCTCACCGGCGAGCCCGCCCGCCAAGCGATACTCGTCGAAGTCATAGGGGAGCTTAGCCGTAGCGGCGTAAGCGATCGCCGGGACTACACCAATGACGATCGCAGCTTCAAGCGGGACCCCTTTAGCTTTGCATTTCTGCCAGTGCGTGCCCATGTGTTGGCCTAAAAAAAGCCCGCCGTTTCGATTCGGCGCTTTGATCTGACTCCGGTAGTTACCGATGTTGTACGTCCCAGTCTCCGGATCCTTGGTAACCCAGTTGGCCGAGGTGAGGTAGGGCGCATTATCGAAGCCTGGAGTCGATATCGGCACGGGCAGCATGTCGAGGCCATGACCATTCAACAAATCCTCGCCCTGCCAAATCATTTCCTGCGCCGGACCAGCACTCGCTCTTGCCGGCGCGAGCGGATGCATCTGCGCGTTTGTCCAGCGCTCGTGAATTTGCTCAGGCTCGCATTTGAGGCCGATGCTGTAAATTTCGGTGGACGCTGCAAGGGTACCAACAGTAACGGGCATCATGTACCTTTTACCCGTGACGTCGATGACGTTATCAAACAAGAACGCCTTGCGCTTTTTCTCCTCCAGGCCGCGAAACTGCCAGCGCACCAGCGGCATGAGTTGGGTGTCCTTGTCGATTTGTTTCGTGATACGAAAAAGCTTGTCCCGTTCATCGAGAGCTTTTAGATGCTCGCGAACGTCTTTGTAGTAACTCCCCATGACGATCTCCTTCTCAATCGAAAGCGCGATCTTAGCCCAAAGATTCCGGAGTGAAAAGAATTAGTTCGTCATCCGACGTATGAATGCGATGACGGTCCTCAAGCAGTGAGCTGTTTTACAATTGAGATTGCCCACTCTGTCATTTCGACCAAAGGGAGAAATCCTTCCGAACTCTCTCGGAAAGATTCCTCACATTCGTTCGGAATGACAGACACGGTCAAGAATAAGACAAACTCGTAAAAAGGATTTAGACACCGGTACTGAATAGGTTCTGAACCGTTTTAACGGTTTGAACGACTTGAGCGCTTTGAACTCGCATCCGCTTACAGATCCAGCGTATTCGGCGCGAACAACTCTTCTGCCGTAAGCTTTTTCTCGGCCAGTCCTTGCTCGTAAAGGTAGGTCGACAGCGTCTCGACTACGTGGCGATTCTTTTCCAAACCGTACGGCCACGGATCGTCGCCGAGGATCTGCTGCTGCTCTTCCACCGGCCCACGGAACCACGCCAGGCTGATTTTATACGGCGACAGATCCTTCAACCGGGCGTACGCGTCTTCCTTGGCCCGTTGAAATGCCTTGAACAAGCTGCGCGCGATCCAGGGATGCTCCTCCCACACATCTTGTCGTAGCGCAACAGAGTGCATGATCGGAAAGATGCCGGTTTTTTTGAAATACTCGGCTTCAACTTTCGGCGAGTTCTCGAACAGGCGTCGAATATGCGATGGTGGGTTGAACAAAGAGGGAAAGAGACTCGGTACCATGATCGCGTCGAACTCGCCGTTAAAAAACATCTGATCCGGCTTTCGATCCGGCGGAATGTGCTTGACCTTGTAGCGTTTGGGCAGTTCCATCTCCATCCGCGGCCGCGGCGTCCACAGGTACCACTCGATCTCCTCGAGCTTGACGCCGTATTCATGTTGCAAGATGCCGCGTATCCATACCGTCGCCGTCTGTTGAAACTCCCCCAGACCGACGCGCTTGCCCATCAGATCTTTCGGCTCGCGAATGCCGCTTCTGGTATTGATAAAAATGTAAGAATGGCGGAAGGCCCGTGCCGGAAAAACCGGAATCGCGGTCAGCGGCTTTCCTAACGTCCGGGAGGTGATGTAGGACGACAATGAGATTTCCGACGCATCGAAGTCGTAGTAATTCAGCATGCGCGTCCAGATTTCGAGATGCGGCAGCACGAGCCAATTGAGCCCGATCCCTTCTGGTTTCACCGAACCGTCGATGAGTGGATGCGTGCGGTCATAATCGCCGCAAGCGATAGTGAGCTGAAGTGACATTGATGACTCCCGTTATATATAGCTCGTGCTTCTGTTGTCTTTTCGTCTTTATCCCCAATCCGTTATTCCCGTGCAAACGGGAATCCAGTATTTTTCTAATCTAAATTCCCCGCTTTCGCGGGAGTGACGAAAAACATGCCGCAGCCGTATCTCCACGAGACAGCTACGACAGCTTGTCCGCCCATTTTCCCAGAATTCTCTCACGCAGCTCGCGGCTCGAACGTGACACTTGCGGAAACGTGTCCTTCC
>DASPXM010000279.1:0-4100 GCA_035637295.1 Verrucomicrobiia bacterium | reverse complement strand
GCAAATGAAGACTCGGGGCCGGGCAGCTAAGATGGACGGCGCGGCGCCCAATCTCTTGCAGCAGTTTCGTCTGCTCAAACGCGCCGGCTTCAGAGATATCGATTGCTTCTGGCGTGAAGGCAACACCGCCATCATCGGCGGATTCAAAAAAGCGTGAGAGAATTGACCACAAAGAAGAACACAAAGGTCACAAAAACTTTTTTCTCCTCCCACGGAGACCGTGGTGCAATCACGAAACGTTCGGTTGTCATCCCGAACGAAGTGAGGGATGTATTGGACCGAGATCCTTCGGCTGTGCCTCAGGACGCTTCGCGGATTTCTCGCTGGGCTCGAAATGACATAAGGACATTCGCCACGAAGCACAAAATGTTCAATCCTAAATTCTGAATCATGTCCTGATAAATATTGGTCGTATAAACATCGGAGTAAAAGATTTAATGATTTTCTTAAAAAGCCTCGCAGCCGTTGTCTTATTGGCGATGCTGCATGGAACGACCTTTGCGGCTGCAGCCAGTCCCAGCGGTGATGGCGAGTGGGAGCGCACCGTCAAAGCAGCGGAGCAAGAAGGGCAGGTGACCGTATATAAGTTGGGCACCGATGCCGAGTTTCATGCCTTTCAAAAAAGATATCCCAAGATCAAACTCAACTTGGTCACCGGCAGCGGCGCGCAAAATTTGCAGCGCATCATGGCCGAGCGCAGAGCGGGGAAATTTCTCGTCGACGTCGTGCGCTTGGGCGGCGGCACGGCCAACACGTTGCTGAAAGCGCAGGCGCTCGATCCGATCAACTCAGCGCTCGTTATGCCGGAAGTAAAGGATTCGTCGAAGTGGTTCGAAGGAAAGCATCATTATAACGACGGTGAAGGCCGCTATATTTTTATCTACGCGGCCTTCCCCCTGCGCATGCTGGCTTATAATACCAAGTTAGTCGACCCGAAAAGCCTCACATCCTTTTGGGACCTGCTGGATCCTAAATGGAAAGGAAAGGTCAGCGCGAAAGATCCCAATGACCCCGGCGGCGGAAGCCCGCTGCTCTTTTTGCACTATAATCCTCAACTCGGTCCTGAGTATTTAAAAAAGCTCATTACCGCAGGCGGACTCACGCTGGTGCGCGACGAGCGCCAACAAACAGATTGGCTCGCCTCGGGCAAAATTCCATTAGCGATCACTGCCAAGGCAACCGAGGTGGATGAAGCAAAAAAACAAGGATTGCCGGTGGATGTGTTGGATCCCCATGTGTTGAGCAAGGATGGTGTTGCACTGGAAGCAGGAGGAACCATGATCTCGCTTGTCAACAAGGCGCCCCATCCCAACGCGGCCAAGGTGGCGATCAATTGGTTTCTCTCCCGGGAGGGACAGATTGCCGTTCAAAAAGGCGAGCCCAATGATCCTGGTCCGAATTCACTACGCGAAGATATTCCGAAGGACGAATTTCCAACCTGGGCGCTGCGGCAAAAAGGGGTGAAGTATATTCGTTTATGGGGGCCAGAAATTTGGGATCGGGACGTGGTGCGGAAAATGGTAAATGAGCTGCCGAAATGAAAAGAGTGTTGGGATAGGAGTAAGGGCACGGCGTGCCGTGCCCTTACGGGATCATAAGAGCACACAGGGAGGAGTGAGATATGCCTAAGCTACAACTCAGTTTCATAACGGGGACAAATGAAAGGGTCGAGCCGCTTATCAATGGAACCGTTCCGATCGAAGGGGCCGAGCTGATTACAACTTATTCCGATCCGTCGGAGACGTTCTGGCGCCAACTCAAGTTTCAAGAGTTCGAAGTTTCCGAAATGTCGCTCTCTTCATACTTGATTGCAAAATCGCAGGGCATGGACATGATTGCGATTCCGGTCTTTCCATCGCGGCGCTTCATGCATGCTCAGCTTTCCTATCACGTCGATTCCGGCATCAAACAGCCGGGAGATATCGTCGGGAAACGCATCGGCGTCGGCGAGTACCAGCAAACCGCATCGCTATGGGTGCGAGGTGTCTTGGAACATGATTTTGGCGTGTCGCAGTACAAGGTCCACTGGTACATGGAGCGCAGCGAGGAATTGAGCCATGGCGGCGCGACCGGTTTCACGCCGCCGCCGGGAATCTCGTTTCAGCGAATCCCGAAGGACAAGAGCTTGGCGTCGATGATGGTCAATAACGAACTTGACGTGGCGTCGGTCCATCGCGCTTTTTCGCGCGAGAGCAATATCGTCGACCGTTCGACGCAGATTCGCGCGCGCAGCGGCGACTGGAGCAAGGTCAAACCATTGTTTGCCGACAACATCGAAGAGGGAACGCGCTTCTTCAAGAAGCATGGCTACATCCCGGCGAACCACGCCTACGTGATTCGCGGCGACATCGACCGCAAGTATCCCTGGTTGGCGTTCAATTTATACAAAGCGTTTGTCGCCAGTAAAGAATGGTGGCAGGAACGCATGAAGGATAATATTCCCACCGGTCTGATTTTTCGCGACGAGTACTTGGCCAAGACCCGCGAGATTTTTGGCGCCGATCCGTTTCCCTACGGGATCAAGGCGAACCAACCAATGTTGCAGACGATCATCGATTTCTCGCACGAACAGGGGCTGACCAAGCAAAAACTCAAGCTCGAAGAATTATTTGCGCCGGCGACGCTGGAACTATAGAACCCCCACCTTCATCCTCCCCCGCGACGCGGGGCAGGAAAGCATGTCCTGAGCAATGTCGAAGGGAGGAGGGGGCGCTTCGTGGTGAACCATAAATTAAAGTGAGGTAGGACCGATGCTTGAACCGTGGCGAGAAGTTCAACGAGAACCGGATCGAATGAAGCGGTTTGTTTATCAGCAGCAAGAGGACGCCAAGGCGCGCTCGTTGCCGCATGTCCTTAAGCAGCTGCCGATGCAGCCGACGGTGATGGGCATGGATAGCCCACACCAGATGGGTGACCATGTTTGCTACGATATGCTGACGCGGGGACCGCTCTACTGCATGACCAGCCATTTCACCCGCGTCGCGCCGCAAGCGCCTGTGCGCGGCATGCACCGCCATATCGGCGCGCCGACGCTGTTTTGCGTGACCGGCAAAGGCTGGGAATGGAACGACGGCGAGACCTACAATTTTGAGGCCTATGATTTACTCATCGTGCCTCCCTACACGATGCATCAACATGGCGGAGACAAAGACATCGGCTGCACGATCTACGTTCCGGAGACCGGCCGGGTGGGAAATCTCATAGGACTAACCTGGCGCGAGCAACATAAGCTCAACGAAAAACCGACTTTTCGCGACGGCACTGAGCCGATCTACGGTGAAGATGGAACGTTGAAAGGCTACCGCATCAAGAAAGGCGTGCTGGGCATCACCGAAGACATCGAAGTGATCCTTGGCGCGGAACCGAATCGCGAAGCGAGCTTCCAGGCGCGCCGCACGGCGGGATCGTTTAAAGACGCTACCGCAAATACCTACGATCGGTATGTGAAGCTGATGCACGATGAGGCCGACTTTTGCCGCAAGGTCGATCATGTGGCGCGCGACAGCAAAGAATCCTGGGAGCTGACACGCCATGGGAAAATCAAGTGGATGGTTCACCCTGATACTGAAACCGCGACCAACCATGCGTGGATTTATTTTCAGGAAATTGAGCCCGGAGGACGCTCCGGCCAGCATCGCCATGTGGCGGAAGAATTGATTCTCGTTCTCGAAGGAAAGGGATACGACATCCATGACGGTGAGCGCTGGAATTGGGAGCAGGGCGATCTAATCTGCATTCCGCCGATGACTGTGCACCAACACTTTTCTCTCGGGGATAGCCCGGCACTTTTATTTAGCGCGTCGCCCAGCATTTATGCTCATCTCGGCATGGGCGGAATCGAGCAGTTCGAGGACGCGCCCGAGTATGGATAAAAAAAGGTAGGGCGTTGGGAGTGAGGAGCGCCTCACCGCTTTCGACGCATGGCTCTACAAGGGCGACCGGCCGGTCGCCCCTACATTTCTTCGTGTCCTTCGGAAGCGCCAGGATAATCCTGGCCGATCTAATATTCTGAAAGGAGGATATCTTGTAGATTGCCCGTTCGGCAAGTAGCCAAGCAAGCGTGAGTGGGAGTAATTCCACTGGCGAGGCCTTGCAAGGCG
>DASPXM010000278.1:0-21133 GCA_035637295.1 Verrucomicrobiia bacterium | reverse complement strand
TCGCGGATTCACCCCGGGCGGGATTCGACTGCCATCCCACTGATCGTAGGTCAGGAAATAGAACGAGCCGCGAGTCTTTCACCGGGGGAAAAACCACCTGGGGCTTCGGGCTCTAGGGCAAGCAGCAAGGCTTGGTCCGCGGTTTTCAAAAACTCAAAGCGGATCCCCTCACGGCCCGAGGTTGGAATCTCTTCCATATCTCTCCGGTTCAACTCAGGCAACAAGACGCAAGAAATACCGGCTCTTTTGGCTGCCAGTACCTTCTCTTTGATCCCTCCTACCGGGAGTACCAAACCACGCAGACTGATCTCGCCGGTCATGGCGACATCTTTACTAATTCTCCGTCCAGTCAGCAGTGAAACGAGCGCAACAAACAGTGTGACTCCAGCGCTCGGACCATCCTTTGGGATCGCGCCCGCCGGGATATGAATGTGCAAATCGTTCTTCTTGAAGATATCGGGATCGATTCCCAATGTTTCCGCGCGAGATTTGACAAGACTCAAAGCGGCCTGCGCGCTTTCTTTCATGACATCGCCGAGCTGGCCGGTCAATAGTAACTTTCCATCTCCCGCCATCTTCGTCGCTTCGACAAACAAAATGTCCCCGCCGAACGGCGTCCAGGCCAAGCCCGTAGCCACGCCAGGCAAACTGGTACGGAGCGCGATCTCGTTGAAGAACTTTTCCGGGCCCAAGTACGTAGGAATAGATTCCGGCTTGACTGTGATCGTTTCATTAAACCCCTCGGCGATGCGCGTTGCCACGCTCCGGCAAACTGCTCCCAGCTCACGCTCGAGTTGCCGAACCCCAGCCTCGCGCGTGTAGGACCGGATAATTTCCCGAATCGCCTCGTCGGTGAAACTAATGTTTTCCGGTTTCAGTCCATTTTCGGCGGTCTGCCGAGGAACGAGGTAGCCTTTGGCGATGGCCAATTTGTCCTCCTCGATGTATCCCGGCAATTCCAAGATTTCCATGCGATCGCGCAGCGGCCCCGGAACGGTATCGAGCACGTTCGCCGTCGCGATAAACAGTACCTGGCTTAGATCGAAGGGCACTGCGAGATAATGGTCCTGAAAGGTCGAATTTTGCGAGGGATCCAGGACCTCCAGCAAGGCAGCGGATGGGTCGCCATGAAAGCTAGCGCTGAGCTTGTCGACTTCATCGAGCATGAAGACGGGGTTTCGGCTGCCCGCCTTTCGGATTCCTTGAATGATATTACCCGGAAGCGCGCCGACATAGGTACGCCGATGCCCCCGAATATCGGCTTCATCGTGGACGCCGCCTAGACTTTGGCGTACGAATTTACGATTCATCGCTCGAGCAATGCTTTGTCCAAGGGAGGTTTTTCCGACGCCCGGCGGTCCGACCAAGCACAGGATCGGGCTTTTTCCATGTGGCATGAGTTTACGAACAGCGAGAAATTCAATGATCCGCTTTTTCACTTTTTCTAGACCGTAATGGTCGGCGTCAAGAATCTCGCGCGCCTTCGGCAGGTCGATCTCTTCCTCGGTAAAAATGCTCCAAGGCAACTCCACCAACCAATCGAAATAAGTCCTTAACAGCGAGTGTTCCGGCGCCGCCTCGGGAATGCGCTCTAAACGAGCCAGCTCTTTAAGCGCTTCCTTCTCCACTTCGGGAGGCATTTTGGCGTCGTAAAGTTTTGTTCTTAGTTCTTCAACTTCGACACCTTTCCCATCCGTCTCACCCAGCTCTTTTTGGATTGCCTTTAATTGTTCGCGCAGGAAATATTGGCGCTGCGACTTGTCCATGGATTCCTTGGTTTCAGCGCCGATTTTCTTGCTCAGCTCCAGCAGTTCAATCTGCCGCGCCAACTTTTCTGAAACCCTTTGGGCGCGCGCCTCCGGGTCAAGTATGCCGAGGATTTCCTGTTTCTCCGCGGTCGGAAGGTCCAAGGTGGAAGCGATCATATCGATGACGGATAACGGATCTTCAATCCTTTCGATCATCGCTCTCAGCTCGTTCATGGGCTCAGGGAATAACGACAAGGCTCTGGCTGCTTCTTGACGCAGATGTAAGATTCTCGCCTCGAATTCCTTGGTCTGCGGTATCTTTTCTTCCACCATCGTGACGCGCGCGATGAGAACCGGATCGGTCTCGAGGAATTCGCCGATCTCAAAGCGGCGGCGGCCTTGCACGAGGACCTGACGCTGACCGTCCGGCAGAGCAAACATTCTTACAACATCCGCGGCGGTGCCGACTCCGTAAAGGTCTTTGGGCTCTGGAACTTCTATATTCGGATCGCGTTGGACAACAAATCCAATCGGCACTTGTTGGCGAACCGCCTCCTCGACAGCGTGGCGCCTGGCCGCACTACGAACCGAAAGCGGCATCATCATGGCGGGGAAGAGCACCCGGTTGCGCATCGGTATGATGACCAACGCTCCCTCGGGGATATTGAGACGCGCCTTAGATTTGGGGGTTTCCGTCGCTTCAGCGTTCATGAATGCTTCTTTATCTCGATGATGAGTAATCCATCATGGAAGGAAATTTCTCCTACCGATAAAGGCTTTTCGCCTCCCACGAGCCTGAGTCGCCGCTCAAAGCGGCCGAGCGGGATCTCCCATATCTTTATTTCCCCGTCATCGCAGCATCTTGGCAGCGGGCGTTCGCCTGTGATGACAAGTTCGCGTCCCTCTAGCCGTACGTCTATCCTGTCAGTTGCCACGCCGGGCAGGGCCGAAATCACCCAGAGGCTTTCCTCAGTCTCGACGACATTAACCGGAGGTTCCCAACCGTGAGGTGCCCTATAGCGGGCACCGGCGGCGACTTGCAAAAAATTCCTATGGATCCGCTCTGCCTGCTGGAGCAGATCGTTAGCTCGATGCCAAATCAAGAAATCCCAATCGTGCGATGCCATATTTATGGGCCTCCACGCCATTCGGGCGCTCATGAACAAAAGTAAGTATGGCAGAAATTGTCCGATGTTTCTGCAGCGTTTGCCAAAATTCTTTGATATTACGCAACGAAACGCGTCGCGGAAAATTCCCCAACGAGTGGAAGCTGGGTGCGTTAATTCTATTCAATACCTGTCCAATATTAGACAGAAACTTCTGTCAAGTCGGCATAAATTGATGCGATAAAACTCCAGTTATGCAGTCAGACGTGACTCGTAACCTTCTCTAATTATCTTGCATAGATTGCCAGGGCGACGGCAGATCTCCGTCGGCGAGTCGATAATTGTTTCAAAATCGTTCAGGATTATACTGATACCGCTAACGGGGGCGATCGCATCATCTGGCGAGAGCTTGCAACTATCGTAGACAATTCCGATGGCCGAAGCACGAATAGACCCGACGATTTCGTTTCTCAACTATGCGCCGGTGCCGTTGGCGTTTGGCACCAGCGGGCTGCGTGGTTTAGTCAAAGACATCACCGACCTCGAAGCTTATATCAACGTCAAAGCAACGCTGCGGTATCTGTTAAGTATCGGCGATATTCGACCGGGCAGCAGGGTGGTCGTTGCCGGCGACTTGCGGCCGAGCACTGACCGCATCATGCGCGCTGGCGCCCGAGCGATTATCGACTCGGGCTTCCAGGTGGAGAACGCCGGCAAGATTCCGACGCCGGCATTGATATCTCATTCTATCTCCAGCGGATGCGCCGGCGTGATGGTGACCGGCAGCCACATCCCATTCGATCGCAACGGGATTAAAATCAATAAAACCGTCGGCGAGATTTTGAAGGCGGACGAAGCAGGCATCACCCGTGGGGTCGAGCGCGTGCGCGCGGAAGAGTACAGCCGGACCGCAACCGAATCAGCATTCGACGCGTCCGGAATGCTCAAGCGCCCGCTGCCCTTGCCAACCTTGGATCGCGCCGCCGAAGAAGCCTATGTCCGTCGTTATCTGAGCAGCTTTACTGGTGGCGGCCTCGCCGGTTTGCGCGTTCTTGTGTATCAGCATTCGGCGGTGGGCCGCGACATTCTACCGCGTATCCTGCGCGAACTCGGTGCCGAAGTGATCACCGCGGGACGCAGTGACACGTTCATTCCGATCGACACGGAAAACATCACGGGTGAACAGCTGGATCGTCTGGAGGAGTTCGCCGTCGCCGCCGAAACGAGCGGCCGGCCGCTTCATGCCATCGTCTTTACTGACGGCGACTCCGATCGGCCATTAGTAACGGCCGTTCTGCCTGCCGGCGAGGTTAAGCCTGGCGGCCGCCGCGTGCGCTTCCTGCCCGGCGACCTTCTGGGCATCATCGTCGCCGAGTATCTGAACGCGGATGCCGCTGCGGTTCCCATTAGCGCCAACGATGCTGTCGAGCGACGTATGGGCGAACGTGGGGTTTTACTCGAAAAGACTAAAATCGGCTCGCCCTACGTCATCTCCGCCCTCGACGAATTGCGCGGCGCGGGAAGCCACGAACGAATCCTCGGCTGGGAAGCCAACGGCGGATTTTTGACCGGCAGCAATATCGCGCTAAGCGCGGGCACCCTGGCGGCGCTGCCAACGCGCGATGCGATCTTGCCAATCTTGGCAAATCTGTTCGCCGCGGCAGAGCAAGGGATCGGCTTGTCCACGTTATGGGACCGGCTGCCGGCGCGCTTCGGATGCGCCGGTCTACTCGACAACTTCCCGGTTGCGGCGAGCCAGGCCATTCTCGCTCGACTGATTCCAGCCGATGGCACAATCGACGTGGAGTTCGCTGGTGCGGGACTCGTACTTGATCGCAGTCGCGCGGGCGTCACCGCCGCGCGACTTGCACAGCCGGCGCGCAAAGACTGGCTGGAACGTCATGCGACGTTGAGCCGTTTCTTCACGCACGCGCTGGGCTTCGACGATATCGTGCGCATCAATGTGCTCGACGGCGTGCGCAGCTATTTTAACAATGGCGACGTCGCGCACATCCGGCCGTCAGGCAACGCGCCTCAGCTGCGTATTTACGCCAATAGCGATTCGCAAGCCCGTGCCGATGAAATCGTCGAACTTGCCGTGCACGAACCC
Organism: Verrucomicrobiia bacterium; assembly: GCA_035637295.1. GTDB lineage: Bacteria > Desulfobacterota > Binatia > UBA9968 > UBA9968 > DP-20. The sequence goes on along the minus strand of DASPXM010000278.1, from coordinate 16,169 downwards.
GACGGCATTTTGCGCCAGCTGGAACAAGCGGTCACGCACGACGCGGCAGTGACCTCATGAGAGGCCGATGATTCCGTCAGCGTTTTTTGTAGAGTCCGTCGATATAACCGCTCTGATCCAATTCCCTGATGAAACTGGAATCGACAAAGTCTTCTGGCTTGCCCGGCTTTCCCTTTAGTTCAGTGGCCAGAATCGTCTTGATGCCTTCAAGGGAAGGATATTGTTTTCTCGGCAGAACCGCTTCGTTGAGCAGATTTTCCCAGGTTTTCTCCAGCACGTCGCGCTCGACGGTACGGCCGATGAACCTCGCCAAAGCTCGCAGCGAAGCCTCTTTGTCGGTGTAAATGCGATGCACGGCATCGACCTGCGACTTGACGTAGCGACGGACGATTTCTGGGTGCTCGCGAATATATTTCCTCGTCGTTGCCACACTGGTGTGCTGGTAGACTAAGCCGAGTTTGGGGAGATCCGCCAGGATGGTCATCCCGCGTTTCTGGGCGATGATGCTCGCCGGAGGGTTGACGACAGTGGCTTGCACGCGCCCGGTTAAGGCGGCGTCCACCCGCGCCGTCGTGCTGCCGATCTGGACGATCGTGACGTCTTTCCCGGGCGTGAGGCCGACTTTTTGCAATGCATAGCGGGCGATGAAATCTGACGACGAGCCGAAGCGGCTGATCGCTACGGTGCCGCCTTTGAGCTGCTCTGCAGTTTTGATTTCGGGACGACCCATTAAATAGTAATTGAGCGACGTAACCCCGCCGACGACCAGTGCGGCGTCTGAGCCTGCCATGACGGAGTTGACCACGGCAGCACCCGCCAACTGCGCGATCGGCGTATCCGCGGAGACCAACGCCATGACCGCCGTCGTTCCGCCCGTGAAAAAGACCAGCTGGACGTCAAGACCGTTCTTTTCAAAAATCCCCGCGTCTTTGGCGATCCAGGCGGGTAGGGCATCTCCGCTTATGGCGCTATAGCCAACGTTTAACTTCGTCAGTTGCGCTTGGCCCGAAGCGTTCCCCAAGATCAATATCAACAAAGCAAAGACCGCGATTGTTAAAGTTCGTCGTCTTGTCATCTAGCTTTCCTTTCTGGTCCACTGTTTTGCTTGTCTAATTGGGAGTTATCGAGTATTCGACCCGATCCTCCCTGTTGCTTTATGCCTTCACCTTGCTACACAATAGGTCTACCGCCGGTAACCTTATATATAAGGAGTTTTAGATGGCACACAAGTATGTGGATAGTTTCGGCGCGCAAAAGACGTTGAAAGTCGGCAACGACAGCTACGAAATCTTTCGGCTCCATCGGTTGGAAAAAGCCGGCTTTAAGAACGTCTCTCGCCTGCCGGTTTCTTTGAAGGTTCTTTTGGAGAACCTGCTCCGCCACGAAGACAACCGTCACGTTAACAAAACCGATATCGAAGCGTTGGCCAACTGGAATCCCAAGGCCAAGCCGGATAAGGAGATCGCCTTCATGCCGGCGCGGGTGTTGATGCAGGACTTGACCGGCGTACCGGCCATTGTCGACCTTGCGGTGATGCGGGAAGCCATGAAGCGGCTCGGCGGCGATCCCAAGAAGATCAATCCGCTGGCGCCGGTCGATTTGGTCATCGATCACTCGGTCCAAGTCGATTACTTCGGATCGGCGGACGCCTTGCATAAGAACTCAGAGATCGAATTTCGCCGCAACGTCGAGCGTTACGCGTTCCTGCGCTGGGGACAGAAAGCCTTCGATAATTTTCGCCTCATTCCGCCGGATACCGGGATCTGCCATCAGGTCAATCTTGAATACCTTGCGCCAGTGGTCTTTCGCGGCACGAAAGACGGCGCGCACATTGCCTATCCCGATAGTGTCGTCGGCACCGACTCGCATACGACGATGATCAATGGCTTGGGTGTCGTTGGCTGGGGCGTCGGCGGCATCGAAGCGGAGGCCGCGCTGCTCGGCCAGCCGATCATCATGCTCATTCCGGAAGTAATCGGTTTCAAGCTTCACGGTAAACTGCCCGCGGGAGCGACGGCGACGGACTTGGTTCTCACGGTCGTCCAGATGCTTAGAAAAAAGGGCGTCGTGGAGAAATTCGTCGAGTTCTACGGGCCGGGATTGTCGAGCTTGAGCCTCGCCGACCGCGCCACCATCGGCAACATGGGGCCGGAGTATGGCGCGACGATCGGCTATTTTCCGGTGGATGACGAGACGCTGCGTTACTTGGAGCTCACTGGACGCGCTGCTGATCTGATCAAGCTCGTCGAGACCTACGCCAAAGAGCAGGGAATGTTCCGCACGGATGCGTCGCCGGATCCGATGTTCAGCGATACCTTGGAACTCGACCTTGCGAGCGTCGTGCCGAGCATTGCGGGACCACGGCGACCGCAGGATCGGATTGCCTTGACTGAAAGCAAGAAGGCTTTCAAAGAAGCTTTGCCGTCGCTCATCAAGAGCGGCAGCGCCGACAAGAATGTCGCCGTGCAAATGAACGGCGATAAATTCCAGCTCGGTCACGGTTCCATCGTGATATCCGCTATCACGAGCTGCACCAACACTTCGAATCCGTCGGTGATGATCGGCGCGGCTCTTTTGGCCAAAAACGCCGCCGAAAAGGGGCTCACCAGTAAGCCGTGGGTGAAGACCAGTCTGGCGCCCGGCTCCCGTGTCGTCACCGAATATTTGAAAGACAGCGGTTTGCTTCCCTACTTGGAAAAAATCGGCTTTCATCTGGTCGGTTACGGTTGTACGACTTGTATTGGCAACAGCGGTCCGCTGCCGGAACCGGTGTCGAACGCAATTCAAGAAGGCGATCTTGTGGCTGCAGCCGTGCTCTCCGGTAATCGAAACTTCGAAGGACGCATTCATGCCAACGTCCGCGCGAATTATTTGGCTTCGCCACCGTTGGTGGTGGCTTATGCGCTGGCGGGAAGCATGACCGTCGATCTTTACAACGATCCGCTGGGCAACGATTCTCAGGGCAAACCGGTGTACCTGAAAGACATTTGGCCGACGCCGGAAGCAGTGAATGAAACGATGCGTAAGTCGGTGCGCTCGGAGATGTTCAAGAAAGAGTACAGCATGGCGACCGAGGGCGATGAACAATGGAAAAGGATGCCGGTGCCCGAAGGTGAGCTTTTCAAATGGGACCCGCAGTCGACTTATGTGCGCGAGGCGCCGTACTTCGACGGCATGACGAAAACTCCCCCGGAGCCAAAACCGATCACCGCCGCGCGCGTGCTCGCGCTCCTCGGCGACTCAGTGACCACGGACCATATCTCGCCGGCGGGCGCCATCGAGAAGAACGGCCCGGCGGCGCGCTATCTCACCAACAACGACGTATTGCCCAAAGATTACAACCAATACGGCGCGCGGCGCGGCAACCACGAAGTGATGATGCGCGGCACGTTTGCTAACATCCGCTTGAAAAACCTGCTGGCGCCGGGCACGGAAGGTGGCGTCACCGTCCATCTGCCGGACAAAAAGCAAATGTCGATCTACGACGCTGCGACGCAATATCAAAAGGAAGGCACGCCGCTGATTGTGATCGCCGGAAAAGAATACGGCACCGGTTCGTCGCGCGACTGGGCAGCTAAAGGACCGCGCTTGCTCGGCATCAAAGCCGCAATCGCCGAGAGCTTTGAACGCATCCACCGAAGTAACTTGATCGGTATGGGTATCGTGCCCCTGGTTTTCAAGCCTGGAGAAAATCTCAAGAGTCATAATCTCACCGGTTTTGAGAAATTCGATATTCTCGGCATCGGTCCGGGCCTGAAGTTGCGCCAGGAATTGACGGTCAAAGCCACGGCGGACGATGGCAAGGTGACCGAGTTCAAAGTGATCTGTCGAATCGATACGCCGGCGGAGCTGGATTATTACCGCCACGGCGGCATTCTGGAATTTGTCCTGCGGCAGTTGTTGCAGAATTAGGAGAAGGATCTAGCCACAAAAAACTCAGCGCGGCAGCGTCCCAACCAAAGGGGAAAAGCAGGATTCACCGCAGAGGCACAGAGTTCGCAGAGTCTTTATTTTTAAACTCCCCCCTCCGCGTCCTCGGCGCCTCAGCGGTGAACCATCCGACTCCTTCTTCTGGCGCTCGTGCTTCGTGGTTAGATGATCCTGGGCGAAGTGTGACAAGTTTGTGTTTACCAGAAGACAAGCGCTAGCGACATTGAGCAAGTCGTCGCTCGCCCTTCTCTTTGGCTCACGTCAATTCTTCCGCCGGGACGCGAATGCCGCTGAAAGGTCGTCAATGACTACACCCGATTTTATCGGTCGCTACACCGCAAATAATCCAGGCATCATGACATTGCAGGGGACGAACCAGTACGTCGTTGGCAAGGAAAATGTGATCGTCATCGATGTCGCGCTAAGCGCTGATTCGAATTTGGACGGGATCATCGAGCAGGTGGAAGCGATGGGCGCCAAGAAAATCGACAAGATCCTACTCACGCATATTCATAGTGATCACTGCGGCGGCGCGCTCGCGCTACGCAAGCGCTGCGGCGCCAAACTCGGCATCCATCGCTCGCGCCGCGGCTATCTCGGCGGCGAAGATTTTCAGTACGATGACAATGAGAGGATCTCATTCGGCGACGGAGAATTGCATGTTCTCCACACTCCGGGGCACGAGTCGGGTCATTGCTGCTTCTATGAATCCGGCGATAGGGTGCTGTTCAGCGGGGACAACATTCTCGGCTACGGCACGGCGGTGATTCATCCACCCGACGGCAACATGACCGACTATTTAAAATCGCTGGAGCGGTTGCTCGGTTTCGACATCAGCTTGATTTTGCCGGGCCATGGTCCGCTGATCGGCAAACCCGAAGCGAAAATCCGCGAATACATCAAGCATCGGCTCGAGCGTGAGCAGCAAGTGCTCGCGGCGCTACGCCGCGGGCACGACACCATCGGTGATATTACGCAGATGATCTATGTCGATGTTTCACCGGCGCTCCAGCGAGTCGCCGAGTTTTCCGTGCAGGCGCATCTAGAAAAGCTGATGCGCGATGGCCGCGTGAAAAGAGAGGATGGCCGTTATTTGCTTGTGAATGAAAATTGAGCTCCTGCCATTGCCGAGTCAAAGGCTCTCCACCTATTTCTCCATGATGATCACTGAGTATCCGGCTTGGGTCACCTGTCGCGCCTGCTCCTCGGCGTCGGTGCGAGTGGAGAAGGTGCCCAGATGGACTCGGTAATAGGTGAAGTCTTTCGACTGTATCGGCGCTATGGTCACGTCGGTGAATGATTTCACCAAGCGATCGCGCAGCTGCTGGGCGTTTTCCAATTGAGAAAAGGAACCCACCTGTAAAGTATAATCGAGCGCCGGACGGATCGTTTGAATTGGCGTCGGACTATCGATGACGTCGACGCGGACCAGTGCCGTGCCCGGACCGACCATGTTGATCGACTGTGCTGCCGCGTAGGAGAGATCGATGATGCGTCCCTTGGCGAAGGGCCCGCGGTCGTTGATCGTCACTTGCGTCGAGCTGCCGGTTTCCAAATTTGTGACCAATACGCGCGTGCCGAGTGGCAGGGTTTGGTGCGCTGCGGTGAGATCGCCTTGATTGTACATGTCACCGCTGGCGGTGGCGCTGCCATGAAAACCGGGACCATACCATGACGCGATGCCGGTTTGGCTCAGGCGGCTCTCAGGCGGGAACGACACCCTCACCTTGGATGGTGGCACCGAACAACTGATCGCAAATGAAAAAAAGCAAAGCGCACCCGCAATACGTGTTAGTATGGAAAAGCCGGTATGGCTAGGAATCGGTGCGCTGGAGAAATTCATTGTGGCGGATTATAACGAAAAGCTTGGCGGGAAAAAAGTAATTTCCCGGCATTTAATGTTTTGTCGTCGCACTTGCCGGCGCAACAAACGATGGCAGTTCCTGGAGCGGAGATTATTTGCATTCAAGCCGCTCGTCGCCCTGGTTTACGCGGCATAGCGTTTGTGTTAATTTACCAGCGATTTTAGAAGGGAAGGCTCTGACTATGTCCGGTCATTCGAAGTGGAGCACGATCAAGCATAAGAAAGCTGCCAAGGACGCGAAAAAAGGCAAGCTCTTCACAAAGTTTATCAAAGAAATCACCGTCGCCGCGCGTATGGGCGGAGGTGATTTGAATTCAAACCCGCGGCTACGTACCGCAGTCACGACCGCGCGCGCCGCCAGTATGCCTGGCGAAAACATCGATCGGGCGATCAAAAAGGGCACGGGCGAGCTTGAAGGCGTCACCTACGAGGAGATCCAGTACGAAGGTTATGGTCCGGGTGGCGCGGCGATCATCGCCCAGGTTTTAACCGACAACAAGAATCGCACGGTATCGGAAGTTCGCCGGCTATTCGCGAAGCATGGCGGCAACCTGGGAGAGACCGGTTGTGTATCGTGGATGTTCGATAAGAAGGGGCTGATCACGATCGAGAAGTCGCAAGTCGATGAAGAACGGCTCATGGGGATCGTTCTCGACGCGGGCGCGGAAGACGTGCGCGATGAAGACGATCTTTTCGAGGTGGTGACCCGGCCGGAGGATTTTCACGTAGTCAAAGACCGCTTGGACCACGAGAAAGTCGTTGTCACCAGCGCCCAAGTTACATTGGTGCCGAAGAACAGCGTCGACGTCGACGCCAAGCACGTCGAGCAAATCCTAAAGCTCACCGAAGAGTTGGAAGACCACGATGATGTCCAGAGTGTGTCGGCGAATTTCAATATTCCCAACGAGCTAATGGACAAGGCGAGCTGAAGAAGTGGCGCCGCCGCCGAAGACCAAGCGGCTCATCCGCGAAATTGTTCTCGGCATCGATCCCGGCTCCATCGTTACCGGTTGGGGGCTCATCGAAATCGAAGGAAATCGGCTTTGTCACGTCGCTCACGGAACGATTGGCGTTTCGGCCGCGCTCGGACAAGCGGCCCGGCTGAGGCAAATTTATCGCGGTATTCAGGACATCGTACAACAATATCAGCCCGCCGCCGTGAGCTTAGAAAAAGTGTTCTTCTCCCGTAATGTGCAGAGTGCCTTGAAGCTCGGCCAGGCGCGCGGCATGGCGTTGTTGGCGGCGGCGCAGAATCATATCGACGTCTCCGAATACTCGGCGGCAGAAATTAAAGTTGCCGTGGTCGGTTATGGGCGAGCAACCAAGGAGCAAGTACAAAGGATGGTGACCGCATTGCTGTGCCTGCGCGGCGCCATGCGCGCCGATGCCGCGGATGCCTTGGCGGCCGCCATTTGTCATGTGCACCGAGCGACTTTTCAAACCAGAGTGCCGCAGCCTGTGAACGGGCGCGTTAAGAAAACTAGTTGGCGAGACTACGTCGAGATCGGTTCCAAGCGTTGAACGGCCGCCGAAGATCAAGTCTCAACCGGTGCTAGTCAAAAAGTGATCGCGCAAATCAGCGGAACATTGGCCCAGAAAGTGCCTGGGGAAATTGTCGTCGACGTCGTCGGCGTCGGCTATCAGATTTTTATCCCGCTGAACGTCTTTTATCGATTGCCCGAGATCGGCGCACCGGTAAGCCTGCAGATCCACACCCATGTTCGCGACGACGCGTTGCAGCTCTTCGGTTTTCAAGATCTCGCCGAAAAACAGATATTTTTACTGCTGATCAGCGTGTCCGGAATCGGCCCTAAGTTGGCAGTCAATATTTTGTCTGGGATACCGGCAGAAGACCTCGCGCGGGCACTGAAGGTAGGGGATCAAGCCCGCCTGGTTGCCATACCAGGCGTGGGCAGGAAACTCGCCGAGCGCATGATTGTCGAGCTCAAGGACAAACTCGCGACGCTATCGACGGCTGGCGTGGAGAGCCCAAAACCCGAGATTGGCTCGCAGGTGATGCAAGACGCGGTTTCGGCGCTCGTCAATCTGGGCTATAAAAGACCTGAGGCTGAGAAGACGGTGCGCGAAGTTCTTAGGAGCGGTGATCGTTCATTGGAAAATGTCTTGAAGGACACTCTGCGGCGATTGAGCCCTTGAGCCGCTGGTTAGTTGAATCAGTGATTTGTTGCCATGCTGATCGGTAGTAAAACCGACGAAGATTTAAGTTTAGACGTCAACCTACGTCCGCGTGGTTTCGACGAATACGTCGGCCAGGACCAGGTCAAGGAGAATCTCAAGGTCGCTATCGCCGCCGCCCAAGCTCGCCGTGACGTGCTCGATCATATTCTCTTTCACGGCCCGCCGGGGCTGGGAAAAACTTCACTGGCCTACATTATCGCGCGCGAAATGGGCGTGAACATCAAGGCAACTTCCGGACCCGTGGTCGAGCGCCCCGGCGATCTAGCGGCGCTGCTGACCAATCTAGAAGAGGGCGACGTTCTCTTCATCGACGAGATTCATCGCTTGAATCACGTCGTCGAGGAAGTGCTCTATCCGGCGATGGAAGATTATCAGATCGATATCATGATCGGCCAAGGACCGGCGGCGCGCTCCATCAAATTGGAATTGAAACGCTTCACCCTAATCGGCGCCACGACCCGATCAGGCCTGCTAACCTCGCCGCTGCGCGACCGTTTCGGCCATATTCATCGTCTGGACTTTTACGACAAGGCAGCGCTCACCCGCATCTTGAAGCGTTCCGCCGCGATACTTGCCGTGCGTGAAGAGAACGGAGGGATTGCGGAGATCGCGTCGCGCGCTCGCGGCACGCCACGAATCGCCAACCGACTACTGCGCCGGGTGCGTGATTACGCACAGGTCAAGGGCGATGGGACGATCACGGAACTAGTAACCGATGAAGCTTTGCACATGCTGGAGGTCGATCGCCTGGGATTAGATAAGATGGACACCATGTTGCTTCTCACCCTGATCGATAAATTTGCCGGCGGCCCGGTGGGCGTGGAAACTTTGGCGGCGGCCATCGGAGAAGAAAGGGACACCATCGAAGACGTCTACGAGCCGTTTCTTATTCAGGCCGGACTCATTCAAAGAACACCGCGGGGCCGCATGGCGACGGCTCGGGCATACGAGCACTTCTGCCGAAAACCGTTGGCGGCGGACACGCCCAAGAAGCAACCGAGTCTTTTTTGAGCGACGCATGCGCGGAATCTCAATGCCGTTTCGGTAGAATTAAGCCATGGCAGGATTTGGCAAAGCGCTTATTTATCTTGGCATCCTAATGGCCGTGGTCGGAGTGATCTTCTTACTTGGCGGCAAGATCCCCTGGCTGGGACACCTGCCTGGCGACCTTACGATCGAACGGGAAGGCTACACTTTCTATTTTCCGCTGACCACCTGTGTCCTTATTAGCGTGATTATCTCGCTTGTCCTTTACTTCTTTAAAAGGTAAGCTTTTCCTTAATTTTCCAATGCTTTAGTAGGCATACCTAATGGAAGCAGCGAATCCCGCCAGGTCCGTCGAGGAAACTCTCAAACTCGAGGAAATCAAGCGCCGCAAGCGTGAAGGGATCGTGATTCTCGTCACCGCGCTGATGGTGGCGGCGTTGATCTTCTTTGAAGTGCAGCTGCCCGACGCTTCGCCGGAATATTCGATGGGCAGTAATATCGTTTTCTTCTTGCTGATTAACGTTAATATCATTTTACTCGGTCTGTTGGCTTTCCTTGTGATTCGCAACTTGGTCAAGTTGATTGTTGAACGGAGACAGCGCATCCTCGGTTCCCGCTTGCAAGCGCGCCTGGTTTTGGCGTTTGTCGCGCTTTCGTTGGTGCCGAGCGTGTTGTTGTTTACGATCGCCGGCGGGCTCTTGACGCGCTCGGTGGACCGTTGGTTCGATTCCAAGGTCGAAAGCGCGCTTCAAGGGTCCTTGGAAATCGGCCAAACCTATTACCAAAACTCCGCCAATAACGCGATTTTTTACGCTCGCCAGCTGAGCCAGCAAATCACCAAAGACGGCCTGTTTGATGGGCGGCGCGCCGCGGAATTGAAAGAGTTCGTTCAGAACAAACAACGGGAATACAATCTCGGCACGGTCGAACTCTTTGCGCCCGATGGGCAGCCCTTCGTCGTCGCTTTCAATCAGCAGGTGCCTACGGGTGTCACCGTCAAACCCGAACCCGAGTTCCTCAACCGCGCTTTGCGCGGTCTCGAAGTGACACGCACGCAAATCTTTGGCGACGCGGACGTCATTCGCGGAGGCGTGCCAATCTACGGGCCGGATCGACGTATCTTGGGCGTGGTCGTGGTCGACTATTATGTGCCGAAAAGTATTTCCAAACGAGCCCTCCAGATCTCGCAGTCCTATGAACAGTACAAATATTTGATGTTTCTTAAGACCCCGGTCAAGAACAGTTATCTTCTGACCATGCTATTGATTACGCTGGTGATTATTTTCGCCGCGACCTGGTGCGGCATCTACCTGTCAAAGGGCATCACGGTGCCGATTCAAAAACTGGCCGAGGGAACCCACCAGGTCGCTCTGGGCAACTGGGACTATAAGATCGAGGCCAGCACGGATGATGAGATCGGCGTACTGATGAACGCGTTCAATCAGATGACGGGCGATCTGAAACAGATCAAGCTTGAACTCGAACGCCGCGGCACAGTGGTCGAGACGCTGCTCGCCAATATCGCCGCGGGAGTTATTTCGATAGATCCGGCCGGAATGATTACGACGTGGAACAAGGCGGCTGAACAGATGTTAGGGGTTAGGGCAGACCAGGCCTTAGGGCAAAGTTATCGCGACGTTTTTCGCGCCGAATCCCTGGGAGGCATTTGCGAAATCGTGGAGAGCGTGGAACGGCGCGAAAGTGTCGAGCTGGAGCTCAAGCTCTCCCTGCAGGAGCAATTGCTCACTCTGATGGTCAATGCGGCGACGCTGCGCGATGATGACAATTCGATTTTGGGCGTGATGTTGTTTCTCGAGGACATCACTCAGATTCAAAAAGTACAAAGGATGGAAGCCTGGCGCGAGGTCGCGCGACGGATCGCCCACGAAATCAAGAATCCGCTCACACCGATCCAATTATCCGCGGAGCGGTTGCGCAAGCGCTACGCCAAGATGTTGGGGGGAGATGGCGCAATTCTGGACAAGTGCACCACCACGATCATCCATCAGGTGGATGAATTGAAAAATCTCGTCAACGAATTTTCCCAATTTGCCCGCTTGCCCTCGGCTCAGCTGATGTCTAACGATTTGAACGAGATCGTAAGCGACGCACTCGTTCTCTTTAAGGAAGGTCACCAGGACACCGAATTTGAGTTTCGCGGCGGCGTGATTCCGCGACTGGAGCTCGACCGCGAGCAAATCAAGCGCGTGTTGATCAATCTCTTGGACAATGCGGTGGCCGCGGTGGACGATCGCGGCCGGATCAAACTCACGACGAGCTATGATCGCGACCGCGAGGTCGTTACGTTGGAAGTCGCGGACGACGGCTGCGGTCTGGCGCCCGAGATCAGAACAAAAATTTTCGAGCCCTACTTTTCGACCAAGGACAACGGCACCGGGCTGGGACTGACGATCGTAAGTCAGATCATTGAGGACCATCGCGGTTATATACGAGCACTGCCGAACGATCCACGGGGAACGCGATTTACCATTGAGTTTCCGGTCGTTGAGGAGGCTAGCGCGGAGGAAGTCACGAAAAGGGCGGTGCACTCCTAAACGGAGCAGGAGGATTAGTGGAAGAGCTACCTACGCAGAAGACGATTTTGATCGTTGACGATGAAGACGGTGTGCGCGAGTCGGTGCGTGAAGTCTTGAGTGACGAGGGCTACCGAGTCGTGGACACCGCGGACGGCGCGCGAGTGCTTGAGATCATCGAGGAGGAAAGGCCCGAGCTGGTGCTTCTGGACATTTGGATGCCCCAGGTCGACGGTATCGGCTTATTAAAAGAGATTAAGCGCCACGAGCCGGAAATAAACGTCGTGATGGTATCCGGGCACGGCAACATTCACACGGCGGTCACCGCGACCAAGTTTGGCGCCTTCGACTTCATCGAAAAACCGGTGTCCTTGGAGGGTCTCTTATTGACCGTGCAACGGGCCCTCGGGGAATTGCCGGCCGTGGGCGCGCAAAAGAAGGACGGCGGCGGAACGAGGAAATTGCGGACGCCGAAATCGGCGTCCAAAGGTGTCTCTGCCGTTCAGACGCTCAAGCAGAAGACCTTGAAAAAGAGCGTCGTGTTATCCGGGCAAGGGCTTCATTCTGGTGTCAAAACCGGGCTGATTTTGCATCCACTGCCGCCGCATAGCGGCGTTCGATTCACGGGCATCTCGGGGGACGTGACCCTGCCAGCGCATTTGGATTATGTCGGTTCGACAGGCTACGCCACCTCGCTGCGCTCCAAGGGATTTGCCGTGGGAACCGTCGAGCATTTTCTCGCCGTGTTACACAGCTATGGCGTCACCAATTTGCTCGTCAAAGTGCAGGGAGAGGTGCCGATCATGGACGGCTCGGCCCTGGAGTTCTGCCAAGCGATTGAAGAAGCAGGCATTCATGAAGAAGAAGAAGAATGGCGCGAAATCATTATCGACCGGCCGTATCATATGCGCGCCAAGGGCGGGGAGTCGATCCGCATCGAACCCGCCGCAGTGTTCTCGGTTCATTATGTGCTGCGCTACCCCGAGCCGGTTGGCGAGCAAGAACATCTTTACATCTACCAAGGACCAGAATATTTTAAAGCCGAAATCGCGGCCGCGCGCACCTTCGGTTTCCTGCGCGATATCGAGAAACTCCAGACCATGGGTTTGGCGGGCGGCGGCAAGCTCAATAACTGCATCATCATCGGCGATGACAAGATTATCAATACCGATCTGCGCTATGCCAATGAATTTGCCCGCCATAAGATTCTCGACATCCTCGGAGATTTTTACTTGCTCGGCCGGCCGATTCGCGGCGCGGTGACCGCTCAGATGACCGGACATTCAGACAACATTGCTTTATTGCGACAAATTCGCGACGCAATGAAACTCTAGCCGGAAAGTGCGCGACTTGAGGTGGCGTGGGCAATGACGCAAACTTAATTGGAAACGAGATTTTGCTCATGGATGCGACCCATTATCCGCGCCTTTTTACAATCAACGAAGCCAACGACTTGTTACCGACGCTTCGGCCCCTGGTGGAACAGATTCTCGAAAATATCCGGCGATTAAAAGGCGCCAGTGCAACAGTCATTCACAAGGATGGGCTCGATCCCGAGGCGCCTAACCTAATGGAACGTTTGCGCGAGGACGCTGAGATCGCAAGACTGATCGGCCAGGTCAAGGGTTGGGTGGAAGAGATCAATGGTTATGGCTGCATGTGCAAAGGCGTCGAGCAAGGATTGATCGATTTCCCTTGTATGCTCGGTGCCGAAGTGGTTTTTCTGTGCTGGCAACTCGGTGAACCCAGCGTGGGTTTTTGGCACCGTATCGAAGACGGTTTTGCCGGCCGCAAGCCGCTTCTTGACGGCGAGGGATCCGATCCCGATAGTAAAGTCTCCTATCATTAATCAGCCCAGATTATTCAAGGATCGAGAGTTAAGCTCTCCAGAGTGAGGAGATAACCTGTGCACTTGTGAGAGTTCAAACCGGAAGGTGAGCGGATACCTTGAACCTGGAACCTTGAACTTGGAACAGGGTTCTCTTTGGCTCTTCCCATTGAGGGCGTATGAGCTCTGCACCAACGCATAACGACTCCGCCTTATCGCCGCGAATCAAGGATGAAGCCCGACGGTTAGGCTTCGAGCTTGTCGGTATTTCAGCGGTAACGCCCGCGCCGCATGAGCAGTCCTTCGCGCAATGGCTGCGTGACGGATTCGCCGGAAAGCTCGATTATATGAAACGGACTGAGCACCTTCGACGCGATCCCCACACGCTGGTGCCGTGGGCGGTTTCCATCATCTCCGTCGGCATGAACTATCACACCTCTTTCAGCCGTCCCGAACCATCACGCGAACCCAAGGGCTGGATCTCGCGCTACGCCTGGGGGGACGACTACCACGACCTGATGAAGCGCAAGCTCGAAGCGCTGCTCGGACGCGTGAGAGAGTTGCACGACGGACCGGTCGAGGGGCGGGCTTTCGTCGATTCCGGTCCAGTGTTGGAGCGAGATTTTGCCGGCATCGCCGGGCTTGGTTGGATCGGCAAAAATACCCATCTCATCTCTCCGAAGAAAGGTTCGTGGTTTTTTTTAGGAGAATTATTTCTCGACTTGCCGCTAGCGTACGATCGGCCGTTGCGTGATCGCTGCGGCAAGTGCGACTTGTGCCTCAAGGCATGCCCGACCGCAGCGTTCGTCGGTCCTTACTTGCTGGACGCGCGGCGCTGCATTTCCTACTTGACCATTGAGCTCAAAGGTTGGATGCCTCGTCAATTGCGCCCGCTGGTGGGCAATCATGTTTTCGGCTGTGACATCTGCCAGGAAGTTTGTCCGTTCAACGTCAAAGCTCGGTCGACAGAGGAGCCGGCATTTCGGCCGAGACCGGGTTTACATGCGCCGGAGTTGATTCCCATGTTGTCGCTGGATGAAGCTGGGTTTCGCCGGCGCTTTCGCGGCAGTCCGGTGCTGCGCGCCAAGCGGCGCGGATTTCTGCGCAACGTCGCGGTCGCCCTTGGCAATATCAAGAGCCGTGAGGCGATTCCGGCATTGATGAATGCGCTCGACGACGGGGAGCCGTTGGTGCGCGGGCACGCCGCTTGGGCGCTCGGTCGAATCGGCTTCCCCGAGACCCTCGAAGGTTTACGGCGTCGACTACAAGTCGAAGATGACGCCGAAGTTCGGAGCGAAATTACCGACGCGATTCGAATAGTGACGGACACAGAGGTGAGCGCGGCACGGGACTAGCGGGACGCGGCATCAATGGCATCCGTCAGAATTTTCGGTATCCGAGCGACTCGGCCGGAATGGTCGATGCAAGCATGCTTGGTCGATCCGGTTGCTAAAATCGCAAGATTCGCTTCGCGCGATACTTGATAATCAAACGAGAGTGACGCCCGACTCAGTTCCACAAGTGTGGTTTCGATACGCACGACGTCGTCGTAACGGGCGGATTGGGCATACCGGCAGTTCACTTCCGCCACCGGAAAGTGAAATCCTTGCTGTTCGATCGTTGAATAAGGCAACCCGATCTGGCGCAGCCATTCCGAGCGGCCCCTTTCAAACCAACGCAAATAATTGGCGTAATAGACAATGCCCATCTGATCGGTGTCGCCATAGATGACACGATAAGAAGTGATGTTGGTCAATTTGAGCACAGCGCCTTTCATCGATAGATATTTCTAAGGGGTTTTCGTCTC
Organism: Verrucomicrobiia bacterium; assembly: GCA_035637295.1. Lineage (GTDB taxonomy): Bacteria > Desulfobacterota > Binatia > UBA9968 > UBA9968 > DP-20. Next base: position 1,020 of record DASPXM010000278.1, on the reverse strand, counting down.
ATTCTCAATGCGAGGATTGCTACCGTTGCCTTGACAATGCAAATTGAAGTGTGTTTTAAGCTGAGGGAATTCAATTATTGGTGCAAGCCGAGATCGATCTCGATCGATGCGAGCAAGAGTCGAGGAGGAAGCGAAATGAAGAGTTTAGTCAAATACGTGTCTTGGCCGACCGCTATTTCATTGGCGGCGGTCTTGGCGTTTGCGTGCAGCTCGGTGGAAGAGAAGCCGGCGGCTCCAGCGGCGAAGCCTGCGCCTGCTCCGGCACCGGCTCCCGCGCCGGCAAAAACGGAGTCGACAAAAGCGACTAAGACCAAAGCCGTCGAGGTAGAGGGCGTGATTAGCGCCGTCGGACAGCGGACGATTACGTTTCAGTTAGAACGCAAAGGTAAAGTTCGAGAAGAAGTGGTCGGCGTCGACGACAAGACCAAGATTGAAAAGGGCGGCGGGAATGTCAAGTTGCGCGACTTGCAGGAAACCGACAAGGCTTTGATCAATTATGAGCCCGAGGCGTACACGCCGGCGATCGGAATTAAAGTCGTCGGCAAAGGCGAGATCCAAAAGGTTGGAGGTGACGACTAAGATCGGTAGCGGTCGGCACGGTCACCGCCGACTACGTCCAAATCAAAAGACTGATCGTCTCGTAGAATTTTAAAGGAGATCCGTTCCCCCGGACGCTTCTTCCACATTTCCTGGTAAAGCTCCTGGCGCGAACGGATCTCTCTTTTTTCAACGGTCAAGATAATGTCACCTTGCTTAAGTCCGAATTTTGCGGCCGGTCCATTCGGTACGACACCGCCGATAACCACGTGCCCTGCCATTCCCTCGGGATAAATTCCCAGCCACGGCCGCCGTGGGCGACTGCGCACTTGACCGTGTTGTTTCAATTCCTGTGCGTAGGTTCGATAATAATCGATCGGAATGGCGAGCGAGAACTTGGCTACTTCGTTCAAGTTCAACGACACAACACCGATTAGTTCGCCGTGAAAGTTGGCGAGCGTGCCGCCGCCGAATCCAGGGTTA
>DASPXM010000277.1:0-4741 GCA_035637295.1 Verrucomicrobiia bacterium | reverse complement strand
TTGCCGAAGTCTTTATCCAATTTAAATGGGTTAAAAATATTTATGGGAAATAATTATCTAAAAATCAAAGACCAGGAGAAATTGCGCCGTCTTTTTCCCAAGGCCATCTTTTCTTTCGAAAACGAGTTTGACGATGGCATTAGCCAATGAGGAAACCCCTAAATGATTTGCCTTGTAACCAGCGGCTGCAGCCGACGCGTGCCTGCGGCCCGCGCGGCTGACCTTATACGCGATTCGTCCCGGTGTTAAAGGGAAAGAAGGATTACTCGCACAATCCTGTCTATACACGTTTCCTAACAACTTCCTATAAGGGCCAACTGTTAGAGATTACCTTTACCTCGAACCTGAACACGGCTCCGAAGGTAAAGGAAGAAATCGACCACATCATGGACTCGGTGCACCTTGACGAATGAACACCTACACGAGAGCCCTATTCCTTTTCTTGATTTTGCTCATGGCGTTCGGAAGTGCCGATGGTTCAACTGAAATCGAAGATGCGATCTTCCCCTAATAAAAGGTGGGTGTTAACGACGAAGGCGGAATTCCGGCCCGACATGGAGAAAATCGAAGCATTGCTCACCAACGAAACAGAGGCGCGATGAACATCGCGAAGGAAGAGGATTGGTAGCATGAAGACTAGAATTCATCGACACTCAATGGCGCAAATCATTCGCGTGTTGTTGGTAGCTCCCGGGCTTATTTTGCTCACGCCGGAAATTTCTCGTTCTCAGAAGGACGTTCACAGCTCTGTGAAAACATTTCTCGTCTTTCCGAACACTGAATCACCTGACGGTCGTTATGCCATTGCATGGGGCTTGCCTAAACATCCCGAGGTCTGGACAAAGGTCCGTCGATTTTCTGAGCAACATCCCCCAGGCGCTGAATTGCCGGAACAAGACTGGAAAGAAGCGAATGAAGTGGCCGAGAGCATCAACAAGGTCGAGAACGACGTGGAGAACTACATTGTCGATGTTCATGGTGAGACAATCATTCGGACGCTTCATTGTCCGCACGGTTTAGGAGTAAGTGCGGATCTTCATTCAGCGCTGTCGATGACAGCGGAGTATTGGGCTGCACCCGGAATTCGCCCCAATCACCATGATCTTGAAGTGCTCTGGTCGCCACGGAGCGATTTTGTCCTGATAAATCATACTTTTCGATGGGACTGCGTGAGTTTTTGTGCCGTGTCACTCGGCGAAAAGCCGTCGGAGCTGGACCTTAGCAAAACGCTTGGAGATGCCGTTCGTAGCTTCGTAGCCAAATCGTTCCCAAAGGGCTCCGGTTACTCCAGGAGGGAACTGGATGTGAGTTACTCTCATGTGAGACAGGTGGCCGATAACAAATGTTCCGCTGATGTCAAAGCTCAGATGGGGAGAGAATGGGAGAGCGACGACGTGACCGTCAATTTTACACTGAAGTCGTCGAACACGGGAAAGGGACTTACGCTGTTCGACATTCATGTTGGACCATGAAACTATGGCCACGCGCATGCATGCGATCTACATTTCGCGATGCGAAGCGTCCGTCCGTACGGCTGCAATTGACCGCAGCCAAAGACAAGCATACTGGCAAATACAAAATCGTTTCTAGCAAGCGTGTCGGCAGCGCGGCTCGTCGTGGCGCTGGGTCGTTAGGCGACGAATGAAACAAAATAAGTTAACGGCGGTGCTCCTGGTTGTTCCGCTTGTCATCGGCTTCTGGACATGTGTAACCGCCGAAGAAAAAGCGGAAGTTGTTCACACCAGTTCGAGCGGCGCGGTGCTACTCGAGCGAGCTGGCGAGGACCTATGGGTTGTATCCACCAAGGATTCAGCGCGCAAAACTGCCAATGGTACAAATTCTCGGTGAATGGGCATATCCCGACGAATTCCATTTTTCCCCTAACGACGAATGGATTTTCTCGCCATATCATGTCGGCTCCTGTTTACGCGACGCTGTTCTTTACCATCGGATCAACCCAACAAAGACCGACATCTTAGACAAGTTTACCGGTCTCGCGTGGCAGAGCGCGGTTAAACTGGGTGCGTTTAACACAAATTTCCTGGATGAGGGCATGTGTGCGATGACAGGGTTCGAATGTTGGAGCATCGATTCGGCGCGACTTCTCATCGAATTGCTCGGCGACGAAGACAAACGCGAGATGCAGCAGCGGTATCTCTATTTCAACACGCGCAAACAACAGTTCGAGCTCAGCGATTACCTGCGGAAACTGAACAAGAGCAGATCCGAAAAGCTTGTTTGTGCCGAGCCGGTCGATCCATTGCCGGACGAGGCGGAACTGAAGACGAAATTCGACGCGCTAGATCAACAATTGAACAAGCGCTACGCCGAAGTGCTCGCCAAGGCGGTCAAGGACCGAGTCTCGCTTGTGCGCGAAGCTCAGCGTACCTGGATCAAGCATCGCGATGACGGCGCGAAGTTTTACGTTTCGCTTTTCCCGGCAGCTGAAAAGGAGCGTCGTCGTCTTCAGTTTCTTTGTGATGTAACGGCCGCAAGAATCGATACGCAGCCAGGCGAGGCATGGGAGCTTTAACGGGATGCGAAAACAAGAACCATACGAAAATGTGTTGGAGTCGTTGCAATTGCTAATTGGTGTCTCAACGAAAAGACTCCCATGGAAAGAATAGACGAGACCTCAATGAGAAAAAACGCGGAGAAATCGCTTCGCATTTCCTGGCTTGTGTGAACAAATGAAATCCTTCTCCAGTTGCATGTGAAAAACGATTACTAAACCGGCAAATCCGAGCCCACTCATGAAACCGCTTTTTATCGTTTGCACTCTTTTCCTGTTCATCTGCGCGAGAGGTTTCGGGCAGGAAAAGTATCGCGGCGGAATTGTTTACGGCCCAAAAGCCGCGTTTGCCGTCAGCGCACCCGAAGGCTGGGTGTTCGACATTGAGTCCGGAAAGGAGCAGAGGGTTTTCGTTCTTTACCCAAAAGGCGAATCCTGGGCGGGCGCGAAGACGGTCATGTATGGCAAGATCGCTAGCACGGATTTTGAAGACGTGAATGCGTTTGTCGCCATGGCGATCAAGGAAATGGCCGCAATCCATGGCAAGCCCAAGGAGAAAATTGCCTCGAGCAAGACCAAGGACGGTCACGATTATTTCATCAACGAATATCCCGCCACCAAAACCTACTCGCAGTGCGAACGCGTCGCGTACGTGCAGCTCCCGCGCGCCGTCGCTTACATCGTTCTCTCATCGCGCGACCGTGCGAGCTATCAGAAGGATTCCGGCGCGCTCCAAGCCGTGCTCAACACTTTCGTTTATCTCGAGCTCAAAGCCGAGTCCTCATCACCGCCGGCAGTGTCCGCAGCTCCGACGCCAGCCGCCACGGCAAGTCGGTTTACTTCGTTGGCGGAAGCCCTTGCTGAGGCAAACCGGCTCGCGGAGACCGGCGAGGGCAAACGCTACGACTATGAGTTCGACACGGCAGTACATCCGCGACTGGCTGACGTTGTCCACGAATGCGCGAAAGATTCCAAGCTGCCAATTGTTTTTGACGTTGTTTTCATTTTCGCCGCCGATGGTCGCGTTGAGAGCACGGTTCAAACACCTGACCAGAGTGCGGCTGTTTGTGTGGCCGACAAGTTGCGCAACGTTCGTTTGCCCGCCCCTCCTCGCGGCGGCTGGCCGGTCCAACTGCACATCGAGGTCAATCCGGGAAACAAAAACGCGAAAAAACGGAGCGGCCCAAATCCTGCAACAAGTAAGGAGATGCAGTTGGCGATGCAGGCGGGTAAGGCAAAGGCAGCCGGCAATTACGGAGAAGCGCTGCGCTTGTATGCTCAAGCGATCAAGTTGAACGGGCCTTTTGCAACGTTCGTGTATCAAAATCGCGGCATGCTTTATCTCAATCGCGCGAAAGCTTCGACCGACCGGCAGGCGCGGATTGCCGATCTGCAAAAAGCGGTTACCGATTTCAAGACTTCCATCGCGTTCGGCGCTGCCTCTGACGACGAACTGAACCGCGGTTTGGAAAAAGTCGCCACCAAGGCCAACCTTGAAGAGGCGACCAAGCTACTGGCAGAAGAAACAGGTCAATAACGATTCAACCATCAGCCTATCAAAACCACAATGTGGATCTTGCGATGAGAAAAAGCATTCGATGAACACGACCCTCTCGGTGGGAATATTCGCGCTTTTCTTCGGGTTCACTGGCACCGTGTTAATGGCGGAGGAAAAACCGGAAGCGATTCTGGCGGCGGCGAAAAAGTTGTCTGAGAACCAACCATGGCGGGTGGAAGCGCACATCGTGGCGGAGAAGATCGACATGAACATTTCTGGGATCATTAACGGAAAAGATTTTGATCTGACGATCGACTCTGACGATCATGTCCGTCGGCAGATTGTGATCGGCGACAAGGGGTGGTTGACCGAAGACGACGGCAAGACATGGAAGAGTCGGGACGCAAACGATCGCCGTTTCTATTATCTCGTTCACACGCCAATCGCCGATACTGGTCAAAAAATTCCGCCCTTCGAAAAAGTCGGGATCGACAAAGAAGGAGAAGATTCGTTGCTGCACATCCGCTTCAAAGCGCCGGAGAAAATCAATTACGAAGGGGATCGGCCGAACTGGTGGATTTTGCTAAAAAATGGAGAGCCGGAAAGCATCCGGCACTACCATGGTCCAGCCGGTTTTGAAGGTAATCCTGTTATTGCAAAGGTAGATTATACCCCGGTTGCGGAGCCTAACCCCGTTATTCCGCCGCCCGGAAATCCGCATGTGCAACCCA
>DASPXM010000276.1:0-37843 GCA_035637295.1 Verrucomicrobiia bacterium | reverse complement strand
CATTTTCTAAAGTTGCCGATCAGCGAAGACGACAAACGAAAAATTCTCTGGGACAATTGCGCCGCGTACTACGCGATGTGAATCTGTCGGGCACAGAGATGGAAGAGCCGCTCCGATTTCGCTGAAATCGGAGCGGCAAGAAAAAGTTACCGTCTGTAGTATCCGTCCGAATAACGATGACGGTTATGACCCCAGTGACATCCTGCCGCTGTAACGACCCCGATGGTCAGCAAGGCAAGTAAGGCGATGGTTTTCATAGTTTCTCCTTTCGTTTCGACGCCGTTCATCCATGAAGCTTCGATTAATCACTTCATAAATTTGCGCTCAGTTCCGTTCTACCTCTTTAGACGTTCCAGATAGCCGTTTGTGAAGCGTCCGAGAATTAATCGCGCGCAATTCTTACGGCGAAAGCTACGAATGGTCAGCTTTGTGAGAGAAAAACCTACATGGTGAGGGATTGCAGCAAAAAAGGGCAGGACCTCAAAACTGCACAGCGAGCTTGCCGTGCGCAACGTCAGCGATCTGACAAATCAAACACCTTATTACGCATTGCTGCTCGATCGAAATCGCAGCGCGTCCGATGATTGCTTACGCTCACCAACACGCGACTAATCGCTGAACCAGTGAACTAGCGGCGCCACGGCCGTGGATAGGCGCGATCCGCCACTACGCCGTGCGGATCGTCGTAGATGCTGTGACAATGCCGACGAGGTTCATCTCGGTAGCTCGTGCGCGGATGACGGTGGCAGTAGAATCCAGGATCACCAGGTCGAGCGACGCGGCGTTCAAAGCGATCACGCCAGCGGTACGAATCCCGATAGTAGGGATCATGGGCAAATCCGTCAGCAGGCAAAAGTGCTGTTCCCAGAATGAGCGCCATGAATGCTTTCTTCATGGTCCGAGCCCTCCCTCTGTCTTATAGACTTCGCACCGAGGAATTTGTTAATCGGCGCGCGGACAATATTGGATTAAGATTCCAGTTGATACGGGCGTCAGGCTCGCTCGCGGTCGTTTGTCGGGCCGACGAGTGAATGCTGAATGAGCAAGGTACCACTAGTCGGCAGACGCGCGTTGCTCAATTCAGGTTTTGAGGCGTGAGATTTTAGCTTGCAGAGACTCGTCGAGAAAAGTTTAGGCCGAAAAAAGCCCGTTGAAGCATGATCGCTGCCTCAATCGCCACGGTCGCGGTCACGTCGTTGCTGCTGCTCATCATAGCGCTGCTTGATTCGATCGCGCCGGTCCTTCGGCATTTGTTCCCAGCGTTTCCACTCTTCGCGCAGCCGTTCCTTATCTTGCGGCGGCATTCTCTCCCAGCGATCCTTATTTCGCTGGACTCTTTCTTTATCTCTCGGGCTTAGGTTTAGCCAATTGTCGCCTGCGGCCGATGAAAGACTCGCCATCAACAGCAGAAACAAGCCTAAGACTACCGCCGTGACTCTTTTCATTTTCATGATAATCGGCCCATCAAATTCATCATCCTTCACTTGATTCTCATACGTTTGCCGCGACGAACCTCAAGCTGCTCGATTGGTTGGGCTCGGCCTTCTGGTCGTCTTGCTCTTCGAGTTTGCTTAGTGATTCGAGCATGTCCATCGACTCGAAAAACTCCAATTGCTTGGCGTCTGACAAGGTTTCCAGCGGAAAGTTTTTCGGCGACCTATCAGTGAAAGATGGCAAATTACCCTTACCCAAAACCAGACCAACGGCAAGAACCGCGATCGCTACCGTACCGAACGCCGGCAACATCCACACCCTCATCGGCGCCAATAGATCGCGCCACCAATATTTCCGTTCTCTCTGCTTGGCCAGCTTAGCCACGGTCTCGTCGTAGTAAGCGTCCCAGAAGGACTGAGGAAATTCTTCCGATTTAGCCATTTGGGGCAGCAACCGGCGCAAATCGTCGACAAAACGCTGGCAAGATTGGCAACTCGAAAGGTGTTGTTCAATCGGGCGCCGCTCGGTATCGCTGATCTCGCCGTAGTAGTAAAGAACCAGATCCTCTTCAAAACTTTTGCATGCGGAGTCGAACGGCACGTTACTTGTCATAAATTTTCTCCCTAAACAAACTCCACTAAACTCTGGCGCAGCGCAGCCACCGCCCGATGCAAGTACACGCGCACCGTGCCTTCCGTGGTCTTCATGACCTTGGCGATATCTGCGATCGAAAGTCCCTGCTGGTTTCTCAACAAAAACGCCGTGCGTTGTTTCTTGGGCATCGTCTCCAGGGTCTTGTCGGCGCGGCGCTTGGCTTCGCCGGCAATCGCTTCCTGCTCGGGCTGAAAACTTGTATCCGCCAATTGTGGCTGTTCGCCGGGCGTTTCGTTCAAGCTGTCGAGTGACTCCCAAACCACTCTGCCCTTACGTCTGGCGTGGTCTAAACAGAGATTTACCACGATTCGGTAGAACCATGTATAAAAACTCGACCGGCCGTCGAACTGGCGGATGTTCGAAAAGGCGCGCAAAAAAGCATCCTGGGATAAATCCTTGGCCGTTTCGGTGTTGCGCGTGAAATCAAAGGCGATGTGAAAGGCTTTTTCCATATAGCGCCGAACCAGCAGGTCGAAATACTCCCCCTGACCTTGTTGACACAAGGTCACCAACTCTTCATCGCGGAATTCTCGTTGATCAACCATGAGCTTGACGCGCCGCCAAATCTGCTACCCGCTACAATCAATTAGACGTGAAAAAATCGCAAAGGTTAACAACCCGAGCCTTACTTGCCAAGCAGAGCTAACTTACTATTGCGAAAGGAGTTTTCAGGTATTTTGCGACCGGCGTCGAGGCTCATCGGCAGCCGGAGCCAAGTGGGGCCGGGAGTCAACCAACGAAAAGTTTGGAGATTTCGTGCCGGACCCCCGAGACGACTTTTTTACGGGTTAAAACCGCAGCAGCAGACCGATACCGACAGAGCTAATGCTTGGCTATGCCAGCGATCTTAATGGTGCCGTGTTTGGACTTGTATTTGCGGTTGAGGTAAACAATCACGCCCGTGAGCCCCTCAATAACATAGGCATTGCTCGCCGGGCCGGCGTCGTAGCCGGTCGCGCCGATGCGCTCAATAATCTCGATGACCTTCTGCTTCGCCTCCGCGTTGTCACCGCAGACTAGGACATCGCCGAGTGGTGAATCGAGATCGCCCAAATCGAGCGCCGAAATGTTATGCAGCGCGCCGATGACAGGCGCCTCATCGCCGAGAAGCTGCTGCGCTTCCTGCAATGCAGAGCCAGCCGCCGGCACGAAGGGTTTCACTTTGTTGAGCGGCACGACGGCGTCGATAACGATCTTGCCCGCCAGTTGTCCCTTGAGATCCGCGACGATTTGCCCATGCCCCTCATAGGGAACCGCGATTACCACGAAGTTGGCGTCCTTCACGGCTTCTCGATTGGTCGTACCGACGATCTCGCCCGCGCGCAAATTTGGTTTCAGTGTTTCAACCGCTTTCTTCGCTTTCTCGGCGTCGCGCGAGCCGATGATGATCTTCACACTCGGCGCGCCAAGGCGCACCGCCAACGCGCCGCCCAAGTTTCCGGTGCCGCCAACAATCGCCACGGTAAAATTTTCCATACTTTATGAGTCTAGCGAAAGAGGTCCTCCGCCTCGGGGCGATGAAGCTCTTGCACCGATCCATCCTCCTTTTTCTCTAGGTCATAACCGCGCACGACGACCACAGGAACACCGTCGCGCTTTCCCATCACCAGTTCCGCGGCGGCAGCGATTTCGTCGGCTACCGCCGCTACGGCCGCCTTGAGCTGGTAACCGTAATGATCTTTCAATCCTCGCTCGTCCTTCACCGGCTTCATTCCGGCGATACCGATGGCAACGTCCACAGTCCCGATGCGCCACGCACGGCCAAAGCTGTCACTGATAATCACCGCCGGATCCTTGCCGGTGCTCTGCTGAATCGCATCGCGTATTTGCCGCGCTGAATGATCGGGATTTGTCGGCAAGAGCGTAACTTGCCTGGGACCCACGTTGGATTGGTCAACCCCTGCGTTGGCGCAAACGAAGCCATGGTGCGTCTCCACGATCAATGCGCGACCGCCGGTACGAACCACCCTGCGGCTTTCACTCAGAATGACTTCGACGAGTGCCGGCTCTTTGTCCAAAGCCCCGGCCAATTCCATCGCCCGCGCCGACGGTTGGACATCGTCGAGGACAACAATCCGCCCTTCCGCTTTGGAAACGATCTTCTGTGCGACCACCAATACGTCATCGTTTCTGAGCTCGATCTTTTGACGTAAACAGGCGTCGCAGATCAGCCGGCCGATGGAATCGCCCAGCGCGATTTCACCGGTACCCTCAAGGCCGATTAGCTCGATCTGCTTCATACACCCGGCAAACGACGAATGGCCTGCGCGTTCTGCTCGGCCAACAGCGTACGCGCCACTCGTGTCGACTCTCCGTCATTGAGCCCGTAGGAGAGAAATTGCTCGAGATCTTTCGGTTCATCGATATCGAGAGCCATATGCTCGTTTTCCATATAACGAATCGGCAAGCCCTGCGCCGTCACCTGACCCATATGAAAACTAAAACTATCATAACCAAAACGCAGCTTGATCACGCCCGGCGGCGCCAAGAGCAGCGCGTTGGTCCCGAGACGGTCATGCGACGGCACGAGCAAAGCAAATGGCACCGTCGCGCCCTCGGGAACTCGCGCCAGCACTTGTTCGATATCGGCTGCGCGCACGAGCGGCATGTCAGCGGGAATAATCAACACGGCTTCGCAACCGGCGCTCTGTAATTTCTGACGGGCAAAGTCGACCGCGCTGGTTTCTCCTCGTTCCTCGGCTTCACGAATCACCTCGGTCCCAAGCGCCGAGGCGATAGCTGCGACTTGATCATCGCCGGTGACCACGAATGTTCCAGCAAGTCCGCGCGCTATTCGCGCTTGGCGCAAAACATCGCGAAACATCGTTTCCGCCAAAAGCTCGCGTGCAGCGCTGCCCAAAATCCGACTCAGTCTTTGCTTAGCGTTTCGAAAGCCCTTCACGGGCATCAATGCAGCGACATTCATGCGTGATCCAGAAAGAAAATTTTTAGACTATTTTTTGGTCAAGTCCAAGACCTCGAGCGCGAGGCGTCTCTTATCCGCGAACGACCTCATGCGGATATCGGTTAGAATGACCTCGATATGCAATTTCTCAATTTGGCTTACCAATCCTCGATCTTCATCAGCCATCATTAGCTTATCGAGAAAATCATTATAGCACTCGGTAACGCCGAGGGCCGACGCCGCCTTGCCGCACGCGATCATTAATTTGTGCGCCGGGCCTGAAATCGCCGCCATCCCGATAATCGGGCTCACTGCCACCACGGGCGCACGAGCCTCTGTGAGCGCGGAGCGAATTCCTGGAACGGCGAGAATCGGTCCAATACTGGTGATCGGATTGCTCGGACAAATGATAATCGCTTCAGCGCGTTCAATTGTATCGATCACGCCCGGCCCGGGGTTGCTTTGCTCGGCGCCAACAAAGCGGACCGACCTTACTTCAGGTGCCCAATGATACTTGACAAAGTATTCCTGAAAGGAAATTTCACCCTGTGGCGTGACGATACGCGTTTCAATGCGCTCATTGGACATGGGAAGAATCGTCGCTTGCACGCCGAGCCTTCGACTCACTTTTCCAACAACCTCGGAAAGCTTGTGGCCTTGCTTCAAAAGCCGCGTTCGCATGATATGCGTCGCTAGATCCTTATCGCCAAGCTGAAACCATGCGTCGTCGCCCAGCCGGCGCAATTGCTCCAGCGCGGCAAACGTGTCGTTCTTGATACCCCAGCCTTTGGCTGGATCGATCATACCGGCCAACGTGTAAGTGATTGTGTCGATGTCCGGCGAGACGTAAAGGCCGTAAAAGACACAGTCATCAGCGGTATTACATATGACCGTCACGTCAGCCGGGTCGATCTCAGCAGCGATCCCTTCGATAAGTTTCGCACCGCCGGTGCCGCCGGTAAGAACGACGATCATGAGAAATGTCTTTAGGCGGTTGGAGTCATGGAGCGTTGGAGTGTTGGTAAATCCCTAAGCGGCCCGCCGTGCTTAGCCAGACCATCAGTGCCGGCAAGTCGCTCGACAATCGGAATAAGCGGCGCAAAAAGGAATTTGTCGCCCTGACGAATATATTCTGGATAGATCGGCAAGCGCGCTTTCAGCTCGAAGCCAGCCTCGGCGCTTTTCTGGCGTAGCGCCTGCAATGTCGGCCAGGGTGCTTCGGGGTTGATGAAATCCGGAGTCAGCGGCGATACACCGCCCCAATCGTTGATTCCTGCTTCCAAGTAGAGCTCATAGCCGTCTGGAGTCAGATTCGGTGGCGCTTGAATATTCATCTCGCCGCCGAAAATCAAGCGCGCCAGCGCGATGGTTTTGCTCATGTCTTCCTTCGTCGGCTCGAGATGATCGCGCATGGGAATCGTTGGTTTACTGCGAAAATTCTGCACGATGACTTCTTGGATGTGGCCGTAGCGTTCGTGCAATTCCCGGATCGCGATCAGCGAATCAATTCTGTCTGCCCAGCTCTCGCCGATGCCGATAAGAATTCCGGTGGTAAACGGAATGCGGAGCTTACCGGCCATCTCGAGCGTGCGCAGACGCACCGCCGGTTTTTTATCGGGCGCGTTGTCGTGCGCACCGCCAGGAAGGAGCAAGCGCTCACTGACGCTTTCCAGCATGAGCCCCATGCTCGAATTGACTTCTTTAAGGCGCCCCAAATCTCCATGACCCATTACGCCAGGGTTCGAGTGCGGCAACAGCCCGGTTTCTTCCAAAATAACACGACAAGCTTCGTACAAGTAATCGAGCGTGCGCTGATGTCCGCGGTCGTTGAGAAAGCTTTTCATCTCGGGATAGATGGCTTCGGGCTTATCACCGAGACTGAATAGGACTTCGGTGCAGCCGAGCGACTTGCCTTGCTGCACCACGCGCAAGACTTCTTCAAGTGTCATCGTCTTGGCGCCAGCCTCGTCCGGCGCCTTGCGAAAAGTGCAGTAGCCACAGAAGTCGCGACAAAGGTTGGTCAAAGGAACAAAAACCTTTGGCGAAAATGTTACGGTGCGGCCTTTGTACCGGTCGCGAAGCTCGGCCGCGGTCGCCAGCAGAATTTCGAACTCGTCGCCACTGGCATCAGCCAGCGCGAGCGCTTTGGAGCGGCCGAGCCTTTTGCCGTTTACATAATCGTTTAACACTCGCGACATCCCTGCTGTTTGAATATCGAATCGCCGCCTGGGATTCAAATCGCGGTCACGCGCGGATTTCAAGGATCGACTCTTGTTGCAGTTGCCCTTGAGACTTTCGCTGTGGTACGTCTGAGCATTAATGGATCGAACCAAGAATACCTTGCGGAGGAAAACGCCATGGACAACTTCGATAACGTCCTAGTTATTGACGCCGACGGTCACGTTTACGAAGGCAATGTCGATCTCGCCGGCAGGATGCCGGAGAAGTGGCGCTCGCAGGCGCCGATCCGACTGAAGGACAACGAAGGTAATTCGCGCATGCTCCTCGAAGGGCGCCTCTGGTCTGCGTCTCAGGGACTTGCTCCGGGGGTTTCCGGGCCGATGACGGAAAAAGCCCGCGGTTATCGGTCGGGGATGGTCGATCCTGTGGCGCGGCTCAAAGACATGGACGAGGAAGGCATCGACGTGGCGATTCTCTTCGGCACGCAAATCGCCTTGACGGTCAACGGCTTGATGAACAAGGAGCTGGCGGCCGTGCTTTGCCGCGCGGTGAACGATTGGCTCATCGACTACTGTTCAGCCGACAAAAAGCGCCTGCTCGCCGTCGGTCTGATTCCCTGTCAGGATCCGCCCGCCGCCGTAAAAGAGCTTGAATATCTCAAGAAGGCCGGCGCAATTACCGCCATGCTTCCGACTAATGTCTACGGCCTCAACAATATGGGCGACCTGATGTTCGATCCGATTTACGACTGCGCTCAGTCGCTCGAAATGCCGCTCAGCGTGCATCCGCAAACCGGCCATGACGGCGTCCTCGGCGTCTCCGGCGTCATGGGCGCGGGCAGCGAGCGTTTCCGTAAGTATGCCTACGTGCACATGACGGCTTTTCCATTCGAGCTAATGATCGCGATGATGCACATGATCGGTGAAGGCGTCTTCGATCGGTATCCAACATTGCGCGTCGGCTTCATGGAAGGCGGCGCCGGTTGGCTGCCCTTCTGGGCCGAGCGCTTCGACGAACATATCGAAAAACTCGCGCCGCAGATGCCCGACCTAAAGCGTCGCCCTAGCGACATCATCCGCGGCGAGCAAATCACTCTGACCTGCGAATCTGAAGAGACCGGTCTTGACCGCGTTTTCGCCGCCAACGGCGATGACACGGTGATGTACGCGTCCGACTATTGCCACTGGGATTGCCATTTCCCGTACTCGGTGAAAGACATCGTCGATGGAACGGACCTTTCCTTCGCGCAGAAAGAAAAGTTGTTGAACAAGACCGCCGTCGAATTCTTCAAGCTCAAGAATCTCCCCAAACCCGACGCATTGAAGCTCGCGCGCCAAAGCTGGGAGAACAGCAGGGCAAAGGCTGCCAACGCCTGAGGAGCGAAAGAATGAAGCTGGGAATTTTTGTCTTCGTCTTTTTCTTCACAGCTGTTTGCTCCGTTCCGCCTGCCGCCCTGAGCGCGGAAAGCTCGTATAAGATAAGAATCGGTTTCCCCTCGCTGGCCTTTTCTTACATGCCTTTTTACGTCGCGCAGGAAAAAGGATTCTTAAAGAAGCACGGCATCGATAGTGAATACATTCAAATGCGCACGCCAATCCAAGCTCAGGCGGTGATGGCCGGCAACATTAATTATCTAACGTCGGTGTCCAACGGTATTTCCGCCGCGGTTGCCGGCCTTCCGCTCGTTGTCGTCATCAGCTTCTGCGATACTTCGCCTTGGGTGCTGGTCACCAACAAGGACATCAACAAGCCGCAAGACCTGATCGGCAAGACCATCGCGCTATCAGGCATACGCACCTCGCCGTATTATTTCTTCCAGGCGTTCTTGAAAAAATACGAGATCAGCGAGAAAGATGTCGGCATCATCACCACCGGCGGCACTTCGGACAGTTTCCTCTCGCTCACCACCAACCGCGTCGTCGGCACGATCTTGACGCCACCGTTCGACGACAAGGCGGTGTCGCTGGGTTACAAGAAGTTCATGCAGCTCGGTGACCTGGCGGACATCCCTTATGTCGGCTTGGTGACATCGCAAGCGGAGATCAAGAATAACCGAGAGTCCGTCCGCCGCACCATCGCGGCGGTGTTCGACTCCCTTGCCTGGCTCCGCGCCAATCGCGGCGAGAGCGCCAAGATGATCGTCGACAAATTCAAAGTGAAGCAGCCGGAAGCGGAAAATACTTACGCGACCCTGATTAGGCTCTTGAACAAAGACGGCCGCCTCAATCCCAAGGTCGCCCGCGGCTATCTCGATATCCTGCGCCAAGAGCGACCCATCCCGGCGGACTACGATCCGATGAAGCTGGTGGACTTCTCCCTGCTGCCACGCAACTGAACCCAGCGCAACGTGCAGACCTGAAATCACCCCGTGCCGACGATTTCCCAGCGCATCTTCCCCATAACGAATATGAAAACCCCCATACTCATCCTTTTTCTCTGCCTTCTTGCCGGCGCCGCTCTGGCGCAATCGAAAGGAGAAAACCTCCGCGTCGCGACTCGCCAGATCCGCCCCTTTGTCTTCGAAGAAAATGGCCGGCTCACGGGTTTCAGCATCGAGCTCTGGGAAGAAATTGCCAAGCAGATAAACGTCCGATCGGAATTTCTCGTTAAACCCACGGTTAAAGAGCTGCTCGGGAGCATAAACGCTCGCGAGGCGGCGCTCGGCATCGCAGCCATCTCGATCACGGCTGAGCGCGAGTTGCAGTGGGACTTCTCCCAGCCGATGTTCGACGCCGGATTACAGATTCTTGTTCCCGCCCAAGGTTCCCACGGCGGCGTCTTCAGCGCGCTTATCGCCGGCTTGTTTTCATCGGCAGTGTTACCGATCCTCGGCGTGGTGCTGCTGATTATTTTAGTACCGGCCCATCTCGTCTGGTTCTTTGAGCGGC
The DNA here is from genome assembly GCA_035637295.1 of Verrucomicrobiia bacterium. Taxonomy (GTDB): domain Bacteria; phylum Desulfobacterota; class Binatia; order UBA9968; family UBA9968; genus DP-20. The sequence goes on along the minus strand of DASPXM010000276.1, from coordinate 27,781 downwards.
GCAATCCCACCGGCATGTTGGCCCACCGCGCGTATTTTCCGGGGATCTTCGAGGCCTGTTGGTGGGCGGCGTCGACGCTGGCGACCCAGGCGGATCAGATGCCGCGGGCGGCTCTAGCGCGAATCGTCGCGGTAATTTGGATGTTTGCCAGCGTTGTCTTCATCGCCTATTTCACCGCGGCTGTCACCTCATCGTTGACCGTGCAGCAATTGCGCGGCGATATTAACGGTCCTGAAGATCTGCCTGGCAAACGGGTCGCCACGGTCAAAGACAGCACTTCGGCAGAGTATTTGCGCCAACACAATGCCGAGGTGGTCGAATTTCCCAAAGTGGAAGAAGCCTACGAGGCGCTGCAACAAGGTCAGGCTGAAGCCGTGGTATACGATACTCCGGTACTGCTCTATTACGCGTCGCATGACGGCAAAGGCAAGGTTCAAACCGTGGGCTCGATTTTTCGTAAGGAAAACTACGGCATCGCTTTCCCGCCCAATAGCCCCTATCGCAAACCGGTCAACGAGGCGCTTCTCAAGCTGAAGGAAACGGGTACGTACGAGAAGATCTACACGAAATGGTTCGGCGGACCGGCTGGCTAGTATCTGCTTTCTAGAAGGCCAAAGGTACAAGCTAGCAATGCGCCAGCCTTGACAAAGATCTCTCACCTTGATGACTTAGACAGCAACGATAGCCGCAGGAGGATCGAGCTATGGCTTTTAAAGGGCACACGATCATCGACGGAGACGGTCATGTCATCGAAGACTGTAAAGAAATTATAGATTACATGCCCCAGACCTACCGCAATAAATACGACACGCACAGTTTTTTTAACCCCTTTCCGCCGCTCGATCATCTGCATTCATCCAATCTACATGACTTTCAGCCGGGCGCATTTAACAAGGTGGGGCCTGACGGCTGGGTCAACTTCCTGGAGGATGTCGGTATCGAAACCACGGTCCTTTACACCACGCTTGGTCTCGCTTTCGGCAAAATAGTCAGCCGCGATTGGGCCATCGATGTGGCGCGAGCGTACAACGATTGGCTTTACGCTACCTACATGAAGCGCAGCCCGCGCTTTAAGGGCATGGGGCTCGTTCCGTTGCAGGAGCCCGACGCCGCAGTGGAAGAGCTTAGAAGGATCGTCAAAGAGCTCGGCATGTGCGGCGCGATGCTACCCTCGACGGGAATCCAAGCCAATCTGGGCGACCAGCGCTACTGGCCAATCTATGAAGAGGCGAATAAGTTGAGTTGTGCGATCGCGATTCACGGCGGCGCCCATGAGAACATGGGCCTGGACGATTTGACCCCCTATGCGCCGGTGCATGCGCTTGGCCATCCCTTCGGCCAGATGATTTCCTTTGGCGGCCTGGTGTTTAACGGTATCTTCGACAAGTTCCCCAACGTCAAGTTTGGTTTCATGGAAGGCGGTGTCGCTTGGTTTCTCCTTTGCTTGGAACGTTTCGACCGCTCCTGGGAAACCCATATTCAGCACGACCCGCGCAAGCGCTTCCTTGAGTTACGACACAAAGAAAAAGTGAGCGAATACATCGCGCGTCATGTGGACGCCGGGCGCGTCTTCGTTGGCTGCGAGGGCGAAGAACCCGATATCGCGCATGCGATCAAGAGAATCGGCAATAAACCCTGGGTTTTCTCCAGCGACTATCCGCACGAAGTCAACAACGAGTTCTGCAAACACGAGATCGGCGAGCTACTGGAGAATGAAGCGATCGGCGCGGCCGACAAAGCGGCCTTTCTACATGGCAATGCGCGCCGTTTTTATAATCTCGGAGCGCCGGGACTATGAACACACCAAGCAGCATCGGGCTCATCATTCCGTCGAGCAACCGATTAACCGAACCACAGTTCAATGCCTACGTGCCGCCGCATGTGGGCATTCATGTAACGCGTCTGCGCATGACCGGAAAGTTTCGTAAGCCGCTCAGCGAACTCCAGAAACCCCTTGCCGAGGCGGCGGAGGCAATCTCGGACGTGAAACCGGGAGTGATCGTCTTTCATTGCACGGCGAACTCCATGGAAAATGGCCTGGCCCACGAGGCCGCCATCGTTGATATCATCGAGAAGGCCAGCGGCTGCCATACCATTACCACCGCGCAAGCGATCACTCAGGCGTTTAACCACTGCGGCATCAAGAAACTCGTGCTCGTTAGTCCCTACGTCAAAGAGACCAACGAGCGCGAGGTCAGTTATCTCAACGAAGCCGGCTACTCGGTGCTCCACAAATTGGGCCTCGGCCTGGAAACCCACGCCTACTCCTCGGTCACGCCGGAGGAATGGAAAAAGGTCGTCAAGGAAAACACCCGTGATGAAGCCGACGGCTATTTTCTCAGTTGTACCGCCACACGCATGATCGAAGCCATCGACGATTTAGAAAAGGATCTCGCCAAGCCGGTCATCAGCAGCAATCAAGCCACCATTTGGGCCTGCTTAAAGAACCTGGGCATCAGACATACCGACAAGAAACTGGGGCAGTTGTTCCGCGCCAGTTAAACGAGCCCGTTCGCCCCTCTCGCAGCCTCCATTAGCTTCTCTCTCAAGCCGGTATTTCGCCTCTCGACGCGAAAATTGCGAATCGCCATGGCCAGGGCCTTGCGACTGCCGACGATGACGACGAGCTTCTTGCCGCGCGTGACAGCGGTGTAAAGGATGCTCCGGTGAAGTAGCAAATAGTGCGACATGTGCAGCGGGATGACGACGACCGGGTACTCGCTGCCTTGGCTTTTGTGGACGGAAGTGGCGTAGGCCAAGCCGATTTCGTCGAGCTCGTCGGAATCATACTTGACGATTTTCTCCAGGAAATCGACTTTGACGCTGCCGTCCTCCTTGTCGATACCGACGATTCGTCCCAGGTCGCCGTTGAAAACGCCCTTGTCGTAATTATTGCGTAGCTGCATGACTTTGTCGCCCACGCGCAGCGACGCTCCCGGCCGCTCGAGAGCCGTGCCCCAGGGATTGAGCAAAACTTGCAGTTCGCGGTTAAGGTTGATCGTTCCGAGCAAACCGCGATGCATCGGCGTCAGCACTTGAATCGCCTGCGCAACTTCATTCGTTGCCAAACGGAGCGAGCGCGGCACCTCTTCGCTAACCAACGTCTTAACCTGTGCGAGAATTTCGTCTTCCGATTCCCGCGCCAGGAATAAGAAGTCGCTGGTCGCTTTTTCATTAGCTAATACCAGCGACTGTCCCTGCAAGATTCGGTGCGCGTTGACGACGATCAAACTCTCTCGCTCTTGGCGGAAAATCCGCCGCAGCACGATCTTCGGAACCACTCCCGAGTCGATCAAGTCACGCAGCACACTCCCCGGGCCCACCGACGGCAGCTGATCGACATCGCCGATCAGAATCAGATGACTGTGCGGATCAACGGCGCGCAATAAATGATCCATCAACGCCAGATCGACCATCGACGTTTCATCGACGATGACGAAGTCGGCTTGCAGTGGATTATCTTCGCTTCGATGAAAGCCGCCTTCGCGAGGATTGTATTCGAGCAAGCGATGAATCGTCATCGCTTCTTCGCCGGCGCTTTCGCTCATTCGTTTGGCGGCGCGTCCGGTCGGCGCGGCCAGCACAAACGTGACCTTGGCACGTCGCAAAATCGTTAACAGCGCCGTCAGAAGCGTTGTCTTTCCCGTTCCCGGCCCGCCGGTGATGACCAGAATCTTTTCGCGCAAGGCCTGTTGCGTCGCGCGTATTTGGTCGTCGTCCAGTGTCACCTTCGACGGACCGAATAACTCTGGACTAATGAGATCGATGGCACCTCGCGCGGCGGCTCCGGATACGCCCCACGGAGTGATCATCTTTTCACTCTGCAAAGAGGAGGGAATAGACATCAGATGGTGCAGCGCTTCGGCGACGCGTCGTTCGGCATGAAACAGCTCCGCCAAATACACGCGCGCGACAGTTCCATCGCTAGTCTCTTGCAATACCAATTCGCCTCGGCCAGCGAGTTTATCGACTGCGGCTTCAACCGGATCTTCCTCGACACTCAGAAGTCCGGCGGCGTTACGCTTGAGAAGCGCCAACGGCAAGAAACAATGGCCCTGGTCGGCGGACACCCGCAGAACGTGCAACACGCCGGCCTGAACACGCAACGGAAAATCGCCCCGAACGCCGATGCGATCGGCAAGCCGATCCGCCAGGAGGAAACCGATGCCGTGCACCAGCTGCGCCAGCGCGTACGGATTTTCCCTCACTTGTTGAACCGTATCCGCGCCGAACACCCGGTAAATCCTCAACGCCAGCGAAGCGCCGACGCCATGGCCTTGCAGGAAGACCATGACATCCTGCATGCCGCGCTGCTCTTGCCAGGCCTGCATGATGCGGCGCGCGCGCACTTCGCCGATTCCATCGACCTCCAAAATCCTCAAGGGCTGTTCGGTTAGAACTCTCAAGGTATCGAGACCGAACGCCGCAACCAGGCGCTTCGCATACGTGGCGCCGATCCCTTTGATCAAACCGGAACCGAGATATTTCTCGATCCCTTCGACGGTCGCGGGATCGACTTTTTCCCAATGAATGACTTGAAATTGCAAACCGTAGCGCGGATGGCGCTTCCAAACGCCCGCGACTTTGATCTCTTCACCTTCGGAAACGGGAAAGATCGTGCCGACCACGGTCACGCCGGGACCACCGTCCTCATCCAGGCGCGCCACAGTGTAGTGCGTTTCCGGATTGTGGTAGGTGATGCGGCTGATCGTGCCTTGCAGCGACGCGGTTTCGTTTTGCTTTTCGGCCAAGGGAAATCCTCAGCGCGTTATCCTACTTGAAAGCGCCAACGGCGTAAACGATAGCCCTTGCCTTTTGCAAGAGGCGAGATAGAATTTTGCGCAACCGTGGATTTCCAGGCCTGCTGCTAACAATTGGCTGCCCCTCTTCTAATCCTTTGACACAAGCGCGAAACATCGCCGCCGTTTTCGCTGGTCATATGTCCGGCGAGAAACAGGAGACGTATCCATGACTGCAGGAGATTTTTGGCTTGAGGCGCTCCTCATTTTGGCGCTGATCTTTGCCAACGGCTTTTTTGCCGCGTCGGAGATCGCCATGATCGCCACCCGCAAAAGCCGCATCGACGCATTGCTCGAAAAGGGTGTCAGATCCGCGGCGGCGGTGGCACGGTTGAAAAACGATCCTGACCGCTTTTTGGCCACCGTGCAGATCGGCGTGACCATCGTGAGTTCCTTGGCTTCCGCCATCGGCGGCGCGGCGGCCATCAGTTATTTAAAGCCGCAGATCGCCGCTTTACCCCTTCCGCTTGTCACGCGGTGGGCTGAAGCGATCGCCCTCCTGATCGTGGTCTTGCCGATTTCCTACCTATCGCTGGTGCTCGGCGAGCTCGTACCGAAATCGTTAGCTCTAAGATATTCTGAGCAGATCGCCTGCTTCGTCGCCCGGCCCATCGAATTTCTCGCGCGGGTGAGCTCTTTGTTTGTCAAAGCGTTGACCGCGTCGAGCAACTTCGTTTTGAAACTTTTCGGCGGCGACGCCGGCGAGACCGCCAGTTTTATTTCCGTCGACGAAATTAAATCGCTGATCCGCGAGGGCGCCGCCAAAGGAATCTTCAACGAGACGGAAAGGGAATTGATCCATAGCGTCTTTGAGTTTACCGACACACCGGTAAAAGCGGTGATGATCCCGCGCACGGAGATCCATGCCATCGAGGAGCATGCTACTCTGACCGAGGTCGCGAAGAGTTTCGTCGAGAGTGGTTTTTCGCGCATTCCGGTTTTCGAGGGCGATTTGGATAAGGTCATTGGCATCCTTTACAACAAAGACGTTTTTAAAGCCTTGCAGGAGAAGAGCGACTTTCGCATTCGCGACCATCTACATCCGGCGTTTTTCGTTCCCAGTACGCTGCCGATCAGCGAATTGTTGAAACAACTCCAGCGCCGCCGCTTGGCGATGGCGCTGGTGGTGAACGAATTTGGTGAAGTCGAAGGACTCGCGACGCTGGAAGATCTGGTCGAGGAGATCGTCGGTGAGATCCGTGATGAATACGACCGCGAAGAGCACGGCCCGGTGGAACGGTTGCCCGACGGCTCCATGGTCATTCAAGGTTCCGCTCTGCTAAAGGACTTGAAGGCTGATTTTGATCTACCCTTTGAAGATTCGGCCGATTACCACACGCTCGCCGGCTTTCTTCTGGCCAGGTTGAAACGCATTCCACGCGGCGGTGAGTGGGTCGAGGAAAACGGTTACAAAATGACCATCGTCGATATGGAAGGGCGGCGCATCGTCAAGATCAAGTTAGAGCGCTTGCCAGCGACCTAGGCAGGTGGACAGCAACTGAACATCATTCAGTAGCAGCGGATCTCGATCTCGTTACCATCCGGATCGAGAAAATAGACCGAGGTCGCCTGCCCGCGCGCGCCCCAGCGCGACACTGGCCCAGCGAGAACGGAAATTTTGTTTTCCGTGAGATAATCGACTATACCGGCAAAGTCGTTCGCTCCTACCACCAAGCAAAAATGATTGAGGTTAGGGTTATTTTTCGCCTCTGTGAGCGCCCTAGAATCTTCTTTTTTCGGAAACAAATCGATGATCGTACTGGCGTTAATGCGCACCGATGGAAAGCCGACTTTACCTTCCCTAAACTCGTTTACTCGCTCCCCCTGTAAGCCCAAGATCTCGGTGTAATATTTGAGCGAGCGCTCGACGTCGCTGACGTTAAGCACGATATGATCTAGCTCGGTGACTTTGATTCGCGGCATGGCCCAACTCCTTTCATCGCGGCAAGCGTGTCTTCCGATGACTAGCCGTTGATGGCAGCCATTTCCCTTAATAGCGCTTGGATTTCCTTCGGCGTGCCCACCGTGATCCGTAAGCAATCCTGCAAGCCGGCAACGTCGAAGTAGCGCACCAAAATCTTTCTCCGCTTGAGCTCTTCGTAGACCTCTTTCAGATTCTCGCCCGTCTTGCGTGCCAAAATGAAATTGGCATGCGAAGGATAGACGGCATAGCCAAGCCGCTTAAGCGCCGCCATGAGCTTATTGCGGCTGCGCTGAATGCGACGCACATTGCGGCTCATCCACGGCGTATCTTGCAACGCCGCCGTCGCCGCAGTCAAACTCAACCGGTTCACATTGTAGGAATCTTTGACCTTCATCATGCCAGAGATGATTTCCTGCGAAGCGAAAGCGAGTCCGATGCGCATGCCCGCAAGGGAGAAAGATTTAGAAAACGTTCTGAGGACAACCAAATTCGGCAGCTGACCAATCAGCGGAATCGATGACGCCCCTTCGCTCGCGGCGAAATCGACGTAGGCTTCATCAACCACGAGAATCCCGGAAATCGCCCGCGCGAGTCTGTCAATTTCCGCCAACGACACCAGGGTGCCGGACGGGGCGTTAGGATTGCACAGCAAGGTGAGTGCCGCATGCTGCTCCGCCAGGGATTCTGGCAGGGAAAAATCTAGCGGAAAATCAACCCGGACAGCCACTCCATCCTGGATTTCGATCAAGGTGTCGTAAAGCGAATAGGTAGGCGCCGGAAAGGCCACGCGGTCTCGCGAGCCGACAAAACAGCGGAGCGCAATCGCGAGCAGTTCATCCGAACCGTTGCCAACCATGATGTTCGATGGGTTTACGCCATAAACGGCCGCTGCGAGCGAGCGCAGACTGTCACTTGAGGGCTCGGGGTACAGACGCAAGGACGGATTGATGGCTTGCCGAATTGCCGAGTAAACCTTCGGCGAAGGCGGGTAAGGATTCTCGTTGGTATTGAGTTTAATGAATCCTTGGTCTTGGGGCTGTTCCCCCGGCACATATCCTGCCATGGCGGTGATATTCGATCGGAAATAGCGCGACATCGAGCGAAATACTATCGGCAGAGTTTGACGTTTTCAAATTGGCCACGACTTCCCCAGCTCAAACTCATTGCCGTCCTAATTCGAGGGTATCGGCTCGATGCTAATAGTCAGTGAAGATCCCATGCTGAGGAAAAGAAAGGCGCTTTGACCTCCACGACGACATTTTTGTCCAGGGATTCTCAAATTTGTCCATAATTCCTCTACTTTGCCGCTTTTGCTGCGAAAACAGTCAAGCCACTATCCTCTAAGTATTTGACTTTGCATAAGTCTCCATTTAAGCCATGGCATGTTTTTGGCTATAGCGTGAGCGTTGCCGGCCCGCTATGTTGCTTAGTAGGGACCTTCGCGGGCAAGATAGCTAAATTAAGCATTTATTCATGGACTCACCGAAATTTACTAAAAGCGATCCCACCGTTCTGTTGCTCAACGAGATTGATATCTTGCTGGCGCAGACCCGCCTACTGGAACTTTACCTGAAGCAGTCACAAGCGACTGCAGCCAACGAAACGGCGCGTATTCATGAAGAATATCAAGCCGAGCTGAAACGTCTCCGGGAGCACTCAGCCTCCGGAGATAACGAGCAACCGCCCGCTGCGCCGAGCGCGCCCGACGTGCCAGAACGACACCTCGATCGGCAAAATGAGCTGAGCGAGAAACAGCGCGTGCTCGAGAGTCGCGACGCTGAACTGCAGAGTGCCAAAGCGGAAACCGTAATTCTCCGGGAACGTGTCGCCGAGTTGGAAATGGTCCATCAGCAAGCCCAGGCGGTTGCGCAGGAATTCGCGATCAATCGCCAGGACCTGCAGGTGGAGCTGGCCGCACTGCGCCATGAGCTCGAAAAAAATCAACAGGACTTCGAGAGACAACAGGTCATCTCTCGGGCGCTTCAAGAGGGCTTAGAAGAGCAGCTCGCAAAGCTGCAAGACCAGCTGACGGAACGACAATCCTCGTCACAAGGAGTCGCGACTGAGCTCCAACAGGCCATATTCGAGATCGCGGCATTGCAGGGCCAGGTCGCTGAACTACGCGCGGGCCGCCAAGAAGCCCAAGCGATCGCGGCGCAAGAACTAGAACAAACCCGCGTCCGATTCGAAGCCGAGTTTAATAGTCTTCAAACAGCCCTCGCTATGCGGGATCGCGCGTTGCAGGAAAATGAAACCGCGATCGCTGAGCTCGAACGCAGCCTCAAGACCGACATTCTGACGCTGCGAAGCCAGCTCGAGCAGAAACAGGAGTTGGTCGAATTTCGCGACGACGAGCTGCGCGATGCCCAGGGCCAATTGGCCGCACTTCAGCAGCGCATTATCGAACTCGAATCCGCCGACCGCTCAGCCGTTGCCAACGCCGAGGAAATCGAGCGGATTCGTCGCTCGTTCGACGACGAACTTACGGCTTTGCAACGTGAAGTGGCCACGAGGGAAGAGCTAACTATAAGGGAAGGTCAGGAAGCCGTTGCGGCGGTCGAACTTGCCCTCCACAGCAAGATTCAGGCTCTGCAACAGGAACAGGCCCGCAGCCTTGGCGTGATCAATGAGCGCGAGAATGAACTTCACAGCGCCCATGCCGAGGCCGTTGCGTTACGCGAACGGATCAGTCAATTGCAGGCGGCCACGGCCGCCGATTTGACGACGCGACAGATTGGCGAAGAGACACGCCACAGTCTTGAAGCAGAACTGAAGAGCTTACATGCGAGCCTAGCGCAAAAGGAATACGCGCTCAAAGAACAACAAAACTTCCTCAGATCGGTCGAAGATCGACTTGGCGGTGAGATCAACCAGCTGCGCGGCGATTTAACACAGCAGCGAACGGCCGGTGAATCCAGCAACGCGGAACTCGAGCGTTTGCGTTCAGAAATTGCCGAGTTCCAGGAGCGAAATACCCAGGCAGAGCTAGCCCGTCACCAGCTTGAAGAAGATCGGCAGCATGCCGCAGCCCACGGCCAGGAGTTAGAAGCTCGCCTGCAAACCAAAGAGGATGAGTTTCGCGCCGCCCAAGCAATCGCCCAAGAACAGAAGGAAGCCGCCCTCAGGCAACAAGAAACAGAATTGAGATCGGCTGCAGGCCAACTGATCGCCGAGATCGGCCAGTTGCGAGGCCAACTCGAAGAGCAACAAAGGCTCTCCGATCAAGACAATACGACGCTTGGCCAACTGCGTTCACAGCTCCAGGAGCGAAACGAGCACTCTGAGCTGTTGCGCCGACAGCTGGAAGAGAATGGGCAGCGCGCCATAGCGTCTGAACAAGAGTTACGGGGAGCTTTGCGGGGAAAAGACGACGAGCTGCGCGACGCTCACGGACAATTGGCCACGCTTCAACAACGCATTATCGAGCTCGAATCGACGCACCAATCGGCCGCGGCAAACGCCGAGGAAAATGAGCGACTCCGCCGCTCGTTCGAAGGCGAACTTGCTGCTTTGCAGCATGAAGTCGTCGCCAGAGAGCGAGCCCTTACTGAGCGCCAGGAAGCAGTATCAGCGGTCGAACTTGCCCTCCACAGCAAGATTCAAGCTCTGCAACAGGAACAGGCCAGCAGCCTTGGCGTGATCAATGAGCGCGAGAATGAACTTCGCAGCGCCCGCACCGAGGCCGCGGAGCTGCGCGAACGGATCAGCCAATTGGAGGCCGCGGCGGCGGCCGACCTGACGGCGCGACAGCTTGGCGAAGAGACACGCCGCAGTCTTGAAGCAGAACTGAAGAACTTACATGCGAGCCTAGCGCAAACGGAATACGCGCTCAAAGAACAACAAATCATCGTCAAATCGGTAGAAGATCGGCTAGGTGAAGAAATCAGCCAGCTCCGCAGCGATTTGGCACAGCAGCGAAGCGCCAGTGATTCAAGCAATGCGGAGCTTGAGCGCTTGCGCATAGAGATCGCTGACCTGCAGGAGAGAAATACCCAGGCAGAGCATACCTGTCGCCAGCTGGAACAAAATTGGCAGCGTGCCGAAGAGGATCGCCAGGAGCTAGAAGGACGCCTGCATGCCAAAGAGGGCGAGTTTCACGCCGCCCAAGCAAGCGCCCAGGAACAGAAAGAAGCCGCCCTCGGGGAACAAGAACGACAATTGAGATCGGTTGAAGCGCAACTGAGCGCAGAGATCGCCCGGCTGCATGGCCAACTCGAAGACCGACAAAAGCTCTCCGATCAAGAGAATACGACGGTGGTCCAGTTGCGTTCACAAATCGCCGATCTCCATGAGCGAAACGAGCAGTCTGAGCTGTTGCGCCGGCAAACGGAAGAGAACTGGCAGCGCGCGTTAGCGTCTGAACAAGAGTTAGGGACAAGTTTGCGTGCAATAGCGGATGAACTCCACTCTGTTCAGGCGAAGGGCGACGCATTCAAGGCCCAGTTTGAAACGGCAATCAGCCAGCTGCAACTCCAGTTGACGGAAAAAGGATTATTGGCGGAAAGCCGTGCCGCCGAGATCGGAAATTTGAAAGCCGAGGTCAATCGGTTATCGGAGCAACTGGCACAGCGAGAATTCGGTGCAACCGAGGCTCAAGTCAATTTCCAGAGAGAAATCGAGTCGAGTCTCGCCGCGCATCAAGCGGAGATGGCGGCCTTACACGAAGAGTATCGTGGCAAACAATACAACCTTGAGAATGAGCTGGCCGAAGAAAGACAAAACGCCGCCGCTCTTCGCCACCAAATCGACGAGCGAGAGCGGCTAGTCGATGAAGCGCAAAGCGCGTCAAGAATTCGCGAACAAGATTTTGAGGCGGCGACGACTGAAGCGGCGGCTTTGCGGGCACGCCTGCATGAGCTTGAAACCTCTAATCAAATAGAAAAGGCTGCCGCTAAAACAGCCGCCGATCAAGCTCTAAACCGATTAGAAACGGAATTGATCTCTCTACGTAGCGACTTGCAGCAAAAAGCTTGGGCATTAGCGCAGCCGCAGGCGACGATGGAGAATGTCGCGCTGGCACACAAAAGCCAGATTCAAAAACTTGAAGCCAAGCTCGCCGAACAACAGCACGGCGTCAAAGATCGGACTTTGGAGCTGGAAAAAGCCGAGTCGGAGGCTCGAGTACTCCAGAGTCGCATCGAGGAGCTCGATACAGAGCTGCAACACGCTCAACTAACGGCGCTCAGCCGGACCGAGCAAGTCACTCAGGAGTATGCAGCGCGGATGGCAGATCTAAACTCGCAACTCGGGCAAAAAAACAGCGTGCTCCAGGAACGCGACTTGGCGCAGGCGAATATCGAGGATACACTAAGATACGAACTCGAACGGCTCATTCGCGAAGCAGAAGAGAGAAATCAAATCCTGCAGAACCGTAACGACGAGTTGGTTCGGGTTAAAGCGGAAATGGATTCGTTGCAGGAACGATGCGCGCAATTGGAGTTGGCAACCTCCCAAACGGAAAGCGCATTGGCCGGAGAAACCGAGCGAATGCATACGGAGCTTCAAGCCCGGCTGGCTTTACTGCAGGCAGAGCTGAGCCAAAAAGAGTGGGCCCTGGAAGAACGGGACGCAACAGCGCGGGGGCTCGAGCAAATCTACCATGAAGAAATTGAGTCCTTGCGCAAACAGTTGGCGGAAAAAGAAGCCGCTATCAAACCGGACGGCCACGATTACGTCTTGGGCGAGCCCCGGTTGAATCACGCTGAAGAAGAGCGGTTTCAAGTTACTGACAGCGCACAGTCCGATGATCATCACGCCCACCAAACTCCTCAGAGTCGGCGCTGGCACACCGGTTTCGCTTGGAAGAGGCGTTGGAAGTCGTAGAAACGGCCCAATCACGACCGAATGCCAAATGCGGAATGTGATGCGAATCTACCACGGAGCGAAAACTCCGAAACGAACAGAACAGGCAGAGCTCGATTGACCCAAACGGACGGTTAATCGCAAAGGACGGTCATGTTAAACACAGAGCGCGTATCGACGGGACTCGCAGGGCTCGACCCCCTGATCGAAGGGGGATTTCCCAAGGGCCGGTCAATCCTTATTACCGGGGAACCCGGTACGGGGAAAAGTATTTTCGCTTTACAGTTCCTCGTCGAAGGTCTCAACCGTAACGAAAAATGTATTTTTGTAACCGCCGATGAGAGCCCCATGGACGTTTTGGAACAGGCGGCTTCGATGGGTTGGGATCTCGAACCGCATGTCGAGAACAAAGCGCTGGCGATTTTGAACGCTGGGGCCTATCTCAGCTCCCTTTCAGGACCGGGTAAAGAAAGGCATATCGATGTCCAAAAAGCCGTGAGCGATCTGGCTGGTTTCGCTAACCAGCTCGGGGCTCAGAGGCTGGTGCTCGATCCAGCCGGGCCGTTTGTGCTCTTGCGCGATAGCGCCATTCGAATCCAAGATCAGATCCGCCTGCTGATTAAAATGCTGCGTTCTTCCGTGCAAACGACCAATGTCCTAACCTCCTACGCGGTTCCCCGGACCGGCGAACGAACGATGCATGGGATGGAGGAATATCTGGTGGCCGGCGCCATCGTGTTAGAAATGATCTGGAATGACGGCCAACTGGCGCGCAGCCTGATCGTCGAAAAGATGCGCTGCACCAACGTGAAGCCGACCCAGCTCGAATTTGACATCGTCAAGGGACAAGGCATCGTGATCCAGCCGATGACTCCGGCGCGCTAAAACCAGGAACCCTCCGAAATGGTTAGCGAGCGCATTTCGACCGGCATTGCCGGACTCGACCGGTTGCTTCACGGCGGCTACATCAAGGGCCGCAGCTACCTTTTGACCGGTGATACCGGCACGGGAAAAACCATCGCTTGTTTACAGTTTTTGATACACAGCCTTGGGCAGGGAGAAAAGGCGGTTTACGTCACCGTAGATGAACGCCCCGCGGAAATTTTGGAATCGGCTGCCTCCTTTTCGTGGGATTTACAGCAGCATATTCAAGAGAAAAATCTGGTCATTTTAGACGCCTCTCCCTACTTTGGCGCGCGCAGCGGCAGCGAGAAAGGCATCGATCCCCAAAAGATTGTCGCCGACCTCGGTAGCTACGCACGGAGGTTAGGCGCGACACTGCTCATCATCGATCCGATCACGCCACTCATCTTGCCAACCGACGCAAGCAACTCCAGCCAGGACCAAGGGCGTTCGCTCATGCAGTTGATTCAGTCCCAACTGAACACGACCAATCTCTTCACCGCCCATCTCACCGCAGCAGCCCAAAACACCAGCAATAGCATTGAACAGTTTCTCGCTTCCGGTGTTTTGGTTTTTAAGACCGCCGAGCTGAGTGGAAGGGTTAAGCGCGCTTTGACGATCAGGAAAATGCGCGGGACTGCGATCGAGCCGGCCGACCATCCGTTTGTGCTCGTCCCAAATGAGGGCATTGTCTTGGCCGATTGCGCAGCCGGCATAGCTTCGGTCCGCAAAGGCGATCCTCAGATTTTCGAATACTTCGAGCTCGCAAAAAAACAGCCGTAAACAAATCCATTGTAATTGCCGTCCCTCGTTGCCTGCGGTTAGCAAAATTAGCGCTGTTTGAGCACTGGGCCAATCGTCTTTTTCACATTTGCCGTCCATTTGGCGATTCTTCGCTTTCTTGACAGATCGCCCAACGATGCTTAAGTTTTCATTAAAAAAAATCGGGGTAAGAAGGGTATGCGCTTAGAAAAACTCACAACCAAATCACAGGAAGCGTTGCAGCACGCTCAAGGGCTTGCCGACAAACGTAACCACCAAGCCATCGACGTCGAACATCTGGTTTTCGCCCTGCTGGGACAGAAGGAAGGCGTCGTCGTATCGCTTCTGCAGAAACTGGCAGTGCCGCTCGGCAAGTTAACCGAACGATTGCAACAAGCGCTCGATCGGCTGCCGCAAGTCACCGGCGCCACCGGCCAAACTTACATTACCCCGCGCTTAAAGAAAGTCATTGAAAACGCCGAGGCGGAGGCCGAATCTCTCAAAGATGAATACGTATCCACAGAGCACTTGCTGCTCGCAATAGTGCAAGACAGCGGCGAGTCCGGCAAAATTCTCAAAGAACTCGGCGCCTCGCGCGATAAAATTTTGAGCGCCTTGGTCGGCATTCGCGGCGCTCAAAGAATTACTGATCCCAACCCCGAAGAAAAGTATCAAGCCCTGGAAAAATACGGCCGTGATCTTACCGAACTCGCCCGCAAGGGAAAGCTCGATCCCGTCATCGGCCGCGACGACGAGATTCGCAGAGTCATCCAAGTCCTGTCACGTCGAACCAAGAATAATCCGGTGCTGATCGGCGAGCCCGGAGTTGGCAAGACCGCCATCGTCGAGGGACTGGCGCTGCGCATAGTCAACGGCGACGTTCCTGAGGGACTCAAGGACAAGCGCCTGCTCGGGCTTGATTTGGGAGCTTTGGTGGCGGGAGCGAAATTTCGCGGCGAATTTGAAGACCGCCTCAAGGCGGTACTCAAGGAAGTCACCGACGCAAGCGGTCAAGTCATTCTTTTCATCGACGAGCTCCACACCTTGGTCGGCGCCGGCGCGGCCGAAGGCGCAATGGACGCGTCGAACATGCTCAAACCGGCGCTCGCGCGCGGCGAGCTTCGTTGCGTTGGCGCCACAACCTTGGATGAATATCGCAAGCGCGTCGAGAAAGATCCTGCGCTGGAGCGGCGCTTCCAACCTGTCTTCGTTGGCGAACCTTCGGTGGAAGACACCATCGCGATCCTGCGCGGGCTAAAAGAACGGTACGAAGTCCATCACGGCGTGCGCATCACGGACGGCGCCATCATCGGCGCGGCGACCTTGTCGCATCGCTACATCAGTGACCGCTTTCTGCCGGACAAAGCGATCGATCTCATCGACGAAGCGGCATCACGCCTGAGAATAGAAATCGACAGCATGCCCATCGAGATCGACGAAGTGGAGCGAAAGATTCTCCAGCTCGAGATCGAACGACAAGCGCTCAAGCGCGAAGAAGACAAAGCCTCCAGGGAACGCTTGGCGCAACTGGAACGCGAGATTGAAAACCTGCGCGAAACTTCGAGCGGACTGAAGGCTCACTGGCAAAACGAGAAGGAATCGATCCAGCGCATTCGCTCGCTCAAAGAGAAGATTGAATCGACGAAAGTCGAAGAGCAAAAAGCGCAACGCGAGGGAAATCTCAACCGCGCTGCAGAATTGCGTTACGGCACGCTGACCCAGCTTCAGAAAGAGTTGGAAGATGCCAACCAGAAACTCGCCGAGCTGCAGAAGAATCAAAAGATGCTCAAAGAAGAAGTGGACGCCGAAGACGTCGCCGAAGTCGTGGCGAAGTGGACCGGCATTCCGGTGGCAAAAATGCTCGAGGGAGAAATTCAGAAACTGCTCAAGATGGAAGATCGCCTCAAGCTGCGGGTCGTCGGACAGGACAGCGCGATTCACGCGGTATCGAACGCAGTCCGACGCGCGCGCGCGGGTTTGCAAGACGAAAACCGTCCCATCGGTTCATTCATCTTTCTCGGCCCCACCGGCGTCGGTAAAACCGAACTGTGCCGGGCGCTCGCGGAATTTCTCTTCGATGACGAGCAAGCGATGGTGCGGCTCGACATGTCGGAATTCATGGAAAAGCACTCCGTGTCGCGGCTGATCGGCGCTCCTCCGGGCTACGTCGGCTACGAGGAAGGAGGTTACCTGACCGAAGCGGTGCGCCGCCGGCCTTATTCCGTCGTGCTGTTCGATGAAATCGAAAAAGCGCATCCCGACGTCTTTAACGCCCTCTTGCAGATTCTCGAGGACGGCAGAATGACCGACGGCCAAGGCCGCACCGTCGATTTCAAGAATACCGTTATCATTATGACCTCCAATCTCGGCAGCCAATACATTCTCGAACTCGGGACACACAATCGCAAGGAGTTGGAGCAGCGCGTCAACGCTGCGCTGCGCGACGCGTTTAAACCGGAATTTTTGAACCGGGTTGACGAGACGATTATCTTTAACAATCTCGGCCGCGACGAAATTAAATCGATCGTTGAAATCCAGCTCAAGCGACTGCGCCAGAACCTGGCGAGCAGAAAGATGGCACTGGAGATTAGCGATCGCGCCAAAGCGCTACTGGCGGACAAAGGGTACGATCCGGTGTACGGCGCACGCCCGCTCAAGCGAACGATCCAGCGTTTGATTCAGGACCCGCTGGCGATTAAGATCCTCGAAGGAGAATTCAAAGAAGGCGATCGTATCCAAGTAGACTCGCTCGGCGACGAATTCACTTTCTCCCGCGCGGCCGTCCGCTCGACTGACGAAGCTTTAGAGCAAAGGACGCTTCATTGAAACCGTCTTCGAAGAGAATACCGCCAGGCCTAGCGCGGGTGCGAAAAGAGCTTCCTCCTCCCGGCAAAGTCTTCAAAGATAAAAGGAAGGCCAGCCGGAAGCGTGCACGCGAGGAGGCCCTCAGAGAATTGCAGGAATCGCGGTCGCTCAAATCTTCCTAGTCGCTCCCGACAATCTTTTCTCATAGGGCAAGCGATTTTCGCCTGCGCTAATTCTTTATTCGCGTTTTGAAAGCGCGCTTCGAACATGCAACAAAGCAACGATGAGGCGCCTGCGGACGAGAGACGGCTCACCCTGATTCTTTTCAATGTTTGCGTCGGTCAATTTATCGTCGGTTTGGATCAGCGCGCGCTGCTCGTCGCGCTGCCGACGCTAACCCACACTTTTAACACCAGCTTAACGACCATTCAGTGGGTTTTATTGATTTATGATTTGCTCTTGATCGGCACCGTGATCACCGTCGGCCGTTTAGGCGATCTATTTGGCCGGCGGCGATATTATGCCGCCGGGTTTCTCGTCTTCGTTTTAGGCTCCGCGCTCTGTGGCGCTGCCCAATCGGCATGGCAGATCATCCTATTTCGCGGTTTGCAGGCGGTGGGCGGGGCGATGATCTCGGCTAACGGCCGCGCCATCGCGTCCGTGGCATTTCCCGCCAGCGAGCGCGGCAAGGCGATGGGCTTTGCGTCCATGGCTTTTCATGTCGGTTTTCTTACCGGCCCGACGTTGGGTGGTTTTCTCATTGACACCGTTGGATGGCGTTGGATTTTCTATCTTAATCTGCCGGTCGGCATCTGGGGCGCTTATCTAGCGTGGAAGCTGCTCGAAGAAAGCAAGGAAGATGTCAAAGATATTTCCGTGGACTTCCCGGGAGCGATCTTGCTCATGGCAACTTGCAGCCTCTTCCTCTACGCGATGAATCAGCTTCCCCACCTGGGCTGGCGCGATTCGTCCGTCGCGATCATGCTGATGCTCTCGATGGTCGCAGGTGCGCTGTTCGTGTTCGTCGAACTGCGGTCGCGTATGCCGATCTTGAGCTTCGCGCTGTTTCGTAACCGGCTTTTCACAGCCTCGATGCTCAGCCTATTTTTCATCACTTCGACGCAGTCGGCGATTAGTTTTTTGATGCCATTTTACCTGCAGAATATTCTTCATTTTTCACCTACCCATATGGGCTGGATCTTGATCGCCAACTCCGTGGTCATCGTGTTGATCGCGCCCATTGCCGGGTGGTTGTCCGATCGAATGGGCTCGCGCCTGCTCTGCACCGCCGGCTCGGGCCTGATCGTCATCGGACAATTCTTTATTGCGTCGTTGGGAGTTGATTCTTCGATCCCACGCATCATATTGCCGTTGTTGCTTATCGGCCTCGGTTGGGCGATTTTTAACTCGCCCAACCAGAGCGCGATCCTGGGTTCGGTGCCGCGGGATAAAGTCGGCACGGCATCGGGCATGAACACCACCACGGCCCGTACCGGAGGCGCGATGGGAGTCGCGCTCTCGGCGACCTTGTTCACCTACGGGCTCGCCGCAGCCGGTTTGACGCGCGCACAAGTGGAGTCGCCACAATTATGGGGCGAAGCTCCCGAACTTTTCGTCCGCTCATTCAATCACACCGTGCATATCGTCAACATCGTCACACTACTCTCAGTCTTCTTTTCCGCTGTCAGAGGACGGCAGCAAGAATAAACCGGCGCTTCAACAATACGCATGCAACCTGATCAATCGCAAAAAGGACGGCGCACATCGCGGTTGATCCTGCTCAGCGTCTGCATCGGCCAAACTATCGTCGGCCTGGATCAGCGGGCAATTACCGTAGCTTTGCCCACGTTGACGGCAACTTTTCATACCGCGTTCACGACGATCCAATGGACCATACTGATTTATGACTTGGTTCTCATCGGATTGATTATCACCATGGGTAGACTCGGCGATCTTTTCGGCCGGCGCCGCTTTTACAGCCTGGGCTTCTTGATCTTCGTGACCGCCTCTGCCGTTTGCGGTCTTTCTCAGACCACAGGCCAATTGATCCTTTTCCGCGCGATCCAGGCCCTCGGTGGTTCCATGATCGCGGCCAATGGTCGAGCGATTGTCTCGGTAAATTTACCCCCTCAGGAGCGTGGCCGAGCCTTGGGCCTGACGTCGACGGCGTTCCACATCGGTTTTCTCACCGGCCCATCATTGGGCGGCTTTCTGATCGACACGATCGGTTGGCGCTGGATCTTTTATATCAATATGCCGTTTAGTCTCTACGGCGCCTATCTCGCCTGGAAAGTCATCCCCGAGACCAGAACAAAAGAGCAAGTCGCCGTCGACATTCCAGGAGCGACCTTGCTGCTTCTGACCAACGGGCTGTTTATCTATGCGATCGACCAGTTGCCGCGCGTCGGTTGGCGCCATCCGATATTTCTCACGACGTTATCCTTGTCGCTGGTCGCGCTGATCTTTCTCTTGCGCTCCGAAGCCAGAGCCAAGACGCCGATCTTGAATCTTTCCATGTTTCACACGAGGCTTTTTAGCGCCGGTATCTTGAGCCTATTTTTGATCTCCGCAACTTTGTCAGCGATCAATTTTCTCCTTCCCTTCTTTCTCCAGAACTTACTCGGATATTCGCCGTCGCAAGTGGGTTGGATCATCGTGGCGGACTCGCTGATCATTATGTTCCTAGCGCCCGTCGCCGGCGCGCTGTCGGACCGGCTGGGCTCGCGCCTGCTTTGCACCATCGGTTGCGCCATCATTGCCCTCGCGCAATTCTTCTTGTCCACGCTGGATCTTCACTCATCGCTGTTAAGAATTGTCTTCCCGCTGGTGCTCTGGGGCATCGGCTGGGCCTTGTTCAATGCGCCCAATCAAAGCTCGATTTTGAACGCGGTGAGTCCAGAGAGAATCGGCGCCGCAGCCGGTATGATTGCGACGACCGCGCGCACGGGCGGAGCCATGGGTGTTGCGCTATCGGCGACTTTGTTTGGCTATCTGTTGTCATCCGCCGGATTGAACAGCGGCCAAATCGAATCGCCGCAAAGCTGGCGCGCTGCGTCGGAAATTTTCATCGGTGCTTTTTCGACCACAATCTTGGTCCTAAACATCTTCACGCTGCTTGCGGTGTTTTTCTCCGCCGTCAGAGGACCGAGACGCGATGGCTAATCTCTTGGGCTTGAACCGTTGGTACGGCTAGAACGGCTTGGAACGATCCTTTCTCCCTTGACAGGAAGGGTTGCGGCTCACTACTCTTCAGCAATCACCCGCGGCTTTACGGAGGCGACGATGCAGCGTCGGAAAATTCTCAGAGCACTACTAATCGGCGCAGTTTTTGTGATTGCCGGTCAATTGCCTTCGATGTCTAAAATTTGCGCTGCCGAGGGACCGAGCCTCCGTGGCGTTTACAATGCTCTCGGCGGTACCATGTCACCGGCTTGGATCGCTCAAGACCTCGGACTATTCACGAAACATGGCCTCCAACACAGCCTCAACTATCTCGCGGCCACTACGGCGATCCAGGCGATCGTCGGCGGCACCGAAGAAATCGGCCTGGTCGGCAACCAGGGAATCGATGTTGCCTTGGAAGGAGCGGATACGGTTTACGTTGCCAACACCGCATCGCGCTTCATTTTCCACCTGTACGGTGATCCCGCAATCAAGACAGTAGTCGATCTCAAGGGGAAAGTTCTGGCGGCAACGCAGCCGGCCGCGTCGACGGACTACGCGGGCCGCATGTTGCTCAGGCGATTCGGCTTGGTGCCGGACAAAGACGTGAAAATACTTTACGCCGGCAGTTCGCCGGCTTTGTTGACCACGTTAAAATCAGGCAACGCCGCCGCGGGTCTCATGAGCGCGCCGATCACGTTTCAGGCTCAAGAGTTGGGTCTTAAGCATATTCTCAACGTCACCGAGCTCAATATTCCGTTTATCTTCGTGAGCGTCGTTACGACGCGCAAAGTGATTCAACAAAAGCCGGACGCCGTAATTCGTTATCTGCGAGGCTATACCGAAGCGATCTCTGTCATCCGGCGCGACAAAGAGACGGCGATCAAGGTGATGGGCAAATTCATGAAAACCGACAACCGGCAAATTCTCGAGGCGGTCTACGAGGAACATTTGCCGGTCTTTCAGCGCGTGCCGCTCATGACTAAGGAGGCGGTGCAAGCGGTCTTGGATGTCGCCAAAAGCCCCAGAGCCCAACAGTCAAAACCGGAAGACTTTTACGACAATTCGTTTATCCAAAAGCTCGAAGTTTCCGGTTTTATTAACTCGCTTTACGCGCGCTGACCGCGCCGGCATTGCCGTTGGTGGATCGTGGGCTGGTATCTTCACATCGACATGGACGCGTTCTTCGCTTCCGTGGAGCAGGTGCTCGACCCGGGCCTCAAAGGAAAGCCGGTTATCGTCGGCGGCCGCAATGGCCGCGGTGTTGTAACATCCGCATCGTACGAAGCGCGCAAGTTCGGCGTGCACTCCGCCATGCCGGGATTTCAAGCCAAAGAGCTTTGCCCGCACGGCATCTTCCTGCCGAACCGCCGTCGAGCTTATGCGGAATTCTCAGACAACGTCTTCGCGATTCTCGGCGAGTATTCACCCGAGGTGCACGCGCTTTCCATAGACGAAGGACTGGTCGACCTCACCGGCACGGAGCGGTTGTTGGGACCGCCACTCAAAACCGCTGACGTAATTATCCGGCGAATTGAAATCGATCTCGGACTGCCTTCATCCGCCGGACTCTCTACCAGCCGCGTCACGGCTAAAATCGCCGCCACACTGGCGAAACCCCATGGACTCATCTATGTCCCGTCGGGTTCGGAACAAGATTTTCTCGCGCCTTTGGCGGTGCAAATGATTCCCGGTGTCGGACCAAAAACACACAAAGTACTCAATCAAAAGGGCATCAAGACGATCGGCGAACTGCTGAAGCGCGCGGACTTGGCGCATCGCTACCTGGATTTGGCTCCCGCCCAGGAGCAACATCATCATCACGACCACTCCGTCGGCAACGAAACCACCCTGGATAAACCACTCAAGGAAATTGCCCAGATGGAAGAAATACTCTGGGAACTCGTGGAGGAGGTTGGCGGCCGATTGCGCCGGGAAAAATCGTATGCCCGCTGTCTCACGGTCAAAATTCGCTATTCCAATTTTCAAACCATTACGCGCTCGCGTACCCTGCCATCGCCCACGTGTTTCGACAAAGAGATCTTTGCGGTCGTCAGCGACCTGATGCGGCGACATATTGGCCAAGGCAGAGCCGTACGGCTTTTGGGAGTGAGCGCGAGCGCCCTGCAAAGCTCCGGTTGGCAAGAGCCGCTCTTGAATCGTGACCAGCGCCGATCTTTCGAGCGATTGTACAAGGGCATCGACGATCTGCGCCACAAATACGGCGAAGGCGCGATCGGCGCTGCCACGCGACGCAATCGCTTCAGTTGATTTTCCCGGCAAAGCCCCATACTGTTTTTCCCATTCACGCAACCATCATGATCAAACCGAATCATGTTTTTCTGGCCGCCTGCCGGCGCCAACAAACGTCCTATACGCCGGTTTGGCTGATGCGCCAGGCGGGACGCTACATGGAGGAATACCGCAAGCTGCGCCGGCAATACGGCTTTCTCGAACTTTGCAAAAAACCAGACCTCGCCGCGGAAATCGCCGTGGCTCCGGTCGAACGGCTCGGCGTCGATGCGGCGATCTTGTTTGCCGATATTCTCCTGATTCTCGAACCGATGGGTGTCGGGTTGGAATACTCGAAAAGCGACGGACCGGTGATTCATCATCCGGTGCGCAGCGGCAAAGACGTTGACGGTCTGAAAGACTTCGAGCCGGAGAAAGAACTATCGTTTGTCTACGATGCCGTAAAGAAAATCTCCAAGGCGCTCAAGAACAAAGTTCCGCTGATCGGCTTTGCCGGCGCGCCCTTCACGTTGGCTTCTTACTTGATCGAAGGCGGCGGATCGCGCAACTATGTCCACACCAAGAAGCTCTTTTACACGGCGCCGGAGGCGTGGAAGCGTCTGATGGAACGGCTGACAAAACTAACCTCTGAATATTTGAATTGCCAGATCGCCGCCGGCGCTGAAGCGGTGCAACTCTTTGACAGTTGGGCAGGTTGCCTCACGCCGTCGGATTACGAGCAGTTCGTTCTTCCCTACACACGCGCGGTCATCGACGCCATCGCGCCTGGCGTTCCGGTGATCAATTTTACTACCGGAACGGCTGGTTCATTGAAGCACATTCGCGCCGCCGGCGGCGCGGTGATTGGGTTCGACTGGCGCGTTAATCTTGACGAAGCCTGGGAAGCCGTCGGCTATGATATCGCCGTCCAGGGAAATCTCGATCCTGTCACGCTCTATGCATCGCCGAAGGAAATCAAAAACCGGGTCGCTGAAGTCTTGCGCCGCGCCGGCGCCAGACCCGGTCATATTTTTAATCTGGGCCATGGCGTTTTGCCCGAGACCCCGGTGGAACATGTCATCGCCATGGTCGAAGCGGTGCACGAAATCAGCGCACGGTAAAAAGATTAATTTTCAGCCGCCCCAATTTTGAAAAACCCTCTCCCGCTTCAGCCTGAGGCTGATCCGCCTATGGAGGATGCGGGAAGGGTGAGGGTTGCAGGGTGTCCAGCAATGAACTCAACATACGATGCTGTATTGCTCATCGCCTTCGGCGGCCCCGCATCATCCGAAGAAATTCGCCCGTTCCTCACTCGCGTAACAAAAGGGATTCCCATCCCGCCCAAGCGACTCGAAGAAGTTGCGCATCACTATGAGGCGGTCGGCGGCAAATCGCCCCTCAACGAAATCACTTTCCGCCAGGCCAATGTCTTGAGTCAACTGCTAAACGAGCAAGGTGTGGCGCTTCCCGTCTACGTCGGCATGCGCAACTCCAAACCATTCTTCGTCGAGGCGCTAAAGCGGATGGCCGATGACGGGATAAAGCGCGCGCTGGGATTCATTCTCTCGTCGCACCGAACCGAGGCGAGTTGGGAGCGCTACCAAAAAAACATTGCCGATGCCCGGAATGAACTCGGCCCAAACGCTCCGGTAATCGATTACTGCGGCGGCTGGCACGATCATCCGCTATTCATTCGATGCTGGACGGAACTCGTTCAAGCAGCCCGCATCAAGATTCCGATTGACAGAAAGGAATTGACGCCGCTGATCTTCAGCGCCCACAGTTTACCCGTGGCAATGGCCGCGCAATCGCCGTATGTCGAGCAAGTGGACACCAGCGCTCGCTTGGTCGCCGACAAATTACAGCATCGGCGCTGGTCGATTGCTTACCAAAGCCGCAGCGGCAAACCGACCGATCGTTGGCTCGAACCCGACATCGGCGACTCCATTCGGAAATTAGCCAGGGAAGGCTCCCAGTCAGTGATCGTCGCGCCGATCGGCTTTGTCTGCGACCACGTCGAAGTGCTTTACGATCTCGATATCGAGGCAAAGCAGAACGCCAATGATCTGGACGTGAATCTGATCCGCGCGAGCTGTCCGAATGATCACCCGACGTTTATCCGGATGATGGCGGAGGTAATCGAGGAAAAGATGAAACGCACCGAGGATAGAGGATAGAGGATGGAGAATCGCCATACTCGATCCTCTATTCTCTATCTTCAACCTGCACCCTCATGACCCACCGCATCGTCGTCATTGGCGGAGGCATCGCCGGTCTCGCAGCCGCTCACCGTCTCGTTGAACTCAACACGGAAAAATCTCTCGCCCTGGACGTTAAGCTTCTAGAAGCGTCGCCTCGTCTCGGCGGCACAATCGCCACGGAACGGATCGGCGAATTCCTCGTCGAAGCCGGACCGGATTCTTTCATTACCGAAAAACCATGGGCGCTCCGGTTATGTGAGCGCATCGGCCTCACATTTCATCTTGTATCGACGCAATCAGCTTACCAAAAGATCTACGTCGTTCATGGCGGCAAACTCCAAGCTCTGCCCGAGGGGTTTTTCCTGCTCGCACCGACTCGTTTTTGGCCGTTCATCATAACGCCGCTGTTTTCCTGGGACGGCAAACTGCGCATGGCGACGGAATTGTTTCTGCCGCGTGGCGAAGCAAATCACGACGAAAGCTTGGGCTCTTTCGTCCGTCGGCGCTTTGGCGCGGAAGCGTTGGAGCGCGTCGCGCAACCTCTGATCGGAGGCATCTACGCCTCGGATCCTGATAAACTCAGCCTCGCCGCTACCATGCCACGCTTAAAGGAAATGGAACGCGAGCGACGGAGTATTATCTTGGCGATGTGGTCCGAGCAAAAACGCCGCGCGCGTACTCGTGAGACAGGTAGCGGCGCGCGCTGGAGTTTGTTCGTCACGTTGGCTGATGGGATGCAGGAATTGGTCAATGCGCTTGCACGGCGGCTGCCCGAAGGCAGCATTCAGTTGAACACTCCGGTCACCAACGTGCTCCCGGATCGCAACAGTCAGGGTTGGCTCCTCTCATTCAAAAAGGGTCACAGCCTAGAGGCCGATGCCATAATTCTGGCGACACCGGCGTTCCGAGCGGGCCAGTTGCTGGCCTCGATCTCGCATGATGCTACCAACGAGCTGAAGAAGATTTCCTACGCTTCCACAGCCACCGTCAATCTCGCCTATCGCCGCGCGGACTTTCCCCGCCAACCGAACAGCTTCGGCTTCGTTGTACCGATCATGGAGCGTCGCAAGATCATGGCTTGCACGTTTAGCAGTTTGAAATATCCCGCCAGAGCGCCGGAAGGTCACTTGTTGTTACGCGCTTTCGTCGGCGGTGCCCTACAGCCCGACTTGTTCAACGACGATGATGCGACGATGGAGAAAAATGTCCGCGGCGAACTGGCAAGTCTACTCGGAGTGACCGCCCGACCGATCTTCTCGCGAATCTGGCGCCATCCCACCTCGATGCCGCAGTATCACGTCGGTCACAACGCTCGAATAAAACGAATTGAAGCCTCTTTGGATGGATTCCCCACACTCGCTCTCGCCGGCGGCGCCTATCACGGCGTCGGAATTTCCGATTGTGTGCGCACGGGTGAGGAAGCCGCAGAGAAAATTGTCGATTATCTCAATTTGAAACCGTAGGGTGCGCCAGCGCACCTGATTCGGCGGGGCCATCTATGGCGCTTGTGATTGACGGTGCGCAAGCGCACACTACTTGCTCCGCTTCCTCGGAATAACAGCGGGAATGCTATTGCTGTCATTTCTCCTTGACGCCCACCCGAAGCCAGACTATGAATCGGATATCGCAGTGATTGTCGTGTTTCCTGCAAACACGAAGGAGCTTCAGGGTTATGCTAATCATCGATTCTCAGGTTCACATTTGGGCGCCGGAGACGTCGGAAAAGCCTTACTCTAAAGAAAATGCCTCGACCCCTCATCGTACCGTCGCGCTCGGTCATGATGAGCTTCTGCGCGCAATGAACGGCGCGGGTGTCGAGCGCTGCGTGCTTGTGCCGCCGACTTGGGAAGGCGACCGCAACGATACTTCTCTTGAAGCTGCCCGTTTGCATCCAGATCGTTTTGCCGTCATGGGAAGAATCAAACTCACCGCCGCGGAAAGCCGCGTGTTGATCGCAAGCTGGAAAAACCAGCCACATATGCTGGGCGTCCGACTGGTTTTTAACGCAGGCCGCTCCAAGGAATGGCTCGAGGATGGAACCGCCGACTGGTTTTGGGACGCCGCTGAACGCTACGACGTTCCGGTGATGGCGTTCGCACCGAATGCCGTGCCGAAACTCGGCGAAGTGGCTGAGCGCCATCCGGGCCTGCGTATGATCATCGATCACATGGGCCTCAGCTCAACGCTCAAGGGCAAGCCGCTCGGACCCGCAATCGACAACGTGATCCAGCTCGCGCGTCTGCCCAACGTCGCTGTGAAGGTTTCCGCGCTGCCCTGCTACGTAGCCGAATCATACCCATTCCCGACGCTTCATCCGTTGGTGCGTCGGGTGGTCAATGCTTTTGGACCGCAGCGCTGCTTTTGGGGCACGGATCTCTCCCATCTCCCGTGCCCGTACAAGCAAGTGGTCACATTATTTACCGAGGAAATGCACTCTCTCTCCGCGACGGAACTTGAGTGGATCATGGGACGGGGTCTTGCCGAGTGGTTAAAGTGGCCGCTGGCAAAGTAGGACGACCGAAGCTGTATTCGCGATCCAAGCGAATCGGAGTTGGAACTGGCTACTTTTTCGATCACCGGTCATGGGGACTGGCAGCTTTTTGAATTACAAAAAGCTGCCAGTCCCCTACAAAAGCAGTCGCCGAAAAAGTTGCCTGTCCCCATTTCACGCGCAATGGAAGTAGTACACCGATTGCCTCGTGTGGCACTCAGGAATCTTTGACGATGGTGAACGCGAAAAAATTCTTATTTTGTGTCACTTCCTTTTTCCTCGGCTACGCCACGCCGACCGGTGCGCAGAACACCGAGCTCCACGTAGTCACCTGGAAAGCGGAAGCGCCTAAGGTGTGGGACCAAGCGGTTGCGGATTTCGAGCGGCAAAATTCCGGAATCAAAATCGTCCGTGAGATCGCCCCCCAATCTTCGACACAGATCCACGACCTCCTGACTCAGAAACTAAAAAATCGCGACTCGCGGCTGGACGTTTTTTTTATGGATACAATCTGGCCCGCGGAGTTTGCATCGGCAGGTTGGGCGCTGCCGCTGGATCGTTATTTTACCGCCGCGGAGCGCGCCAAGTTCCTCCCAGCACCGATTTTGGCGAATCAATATCGCGGTCAAATCTTCGGCGTGCCTCTTTTTATTGACGCCGGAGTCCTTTACTACCGAAAAGATTTTCTCGAAAAGTATGG
>DASPXM010000275.1:0-3642 GCA_035637295.1 Verrucomicrobiia bacterium | reverse complement strand
TGATCGGCCGAGATTCTTCACTGGCGTTCAGAATGACATCTCGGGATTTCTGTGATTGCGGCACACCCGGAGCCGAGCGATTTGATCCGCTCTGTTTTCGAGCGGCTGCCGACTGGAATTTGCTGCTCAAGTTGGGGCGGCCGCTATTTTTCAGGCGCGACTTCTCGTTCTGCCAAGCGCTTACCAGCGCCTACCCTCACCGCGCCAGCCACCATCGCGTCTGTCGCCACTAGCACCTCGTCGATCGTTGCCGGGTCCGGGCCGTCGCTCTTGTGGGCGCGCCTCGTTCACGGTGAGGCTTCGTCCATCGAATTGCGTTCCGTTCAAAGCGCGGATTGCACTCTGCGCCGCGGCGCCGGAATTCATTTCGACAAAACCGAATCCCTTGGAGCGGCCGGTGAATTTGTCGATAATTATCCTGGCCGAATCCACGGCGCCGTATTGGGAGAACAGCTCCTCCAGTTGTTTGTTGGTGGTTGCATAGGACAAGCCGCCAACGTAGACCCGATTCGTCATGTTATTTCCTCCTTATCGACTGTCAAATTAATTTTTAAGCCAACTTGCCCCGTGAGTTGTTACTTATTTCCCGTAACTGATGCGATAAATTTTTCCACCCTGATCGTCGGACACAAGCAATGCGCCGTCAGGCATGACAAGCACGTCGACCGGCCGGCCCCATGCTTGACTTCCCTGTAACCATCCTTCGGCAAAAATTTCATAGGACTCCGGCTCATTGTTTTTTAATTGCACAACGGTGATCCGATAGCCGATCGGCGTACTGCGGTTCCATGAGCCGTGCTCGGCGATGAAAATCTGATTTCGATAGCGAGACGGAAACGAGGCACCGGTATAAAAGCGCATGCCCAGTGCGGCGACATGGGGACCGAGCTTTTGTGCGGGAGGCGTAAAGTCGCTGCACGCGCGCTTGCCGCCGAACTGATCGTCGGCAATGGCGCCGCCGTGACAATAAGGATAGCCGAAATGCAGTCCCGGTTTGGGCGCCCGGTTCAGCTCATCGGGCGGAGTATTGTCGCCCATGCGATCACGCCCGTTGTCCGTGAACCAAAACTCTTTGGTGACCGGATGCCAGTCAAAGCCGACCGTGTTGCGCACGCCACGGGCAAATATTTCAAGGCCGGCGCCGTCCGGTTTCATGCGCGAAATCATCGCATAGCGGTTCGGGTCGGGTTCGCAGATGTTGCACGGCGCGCCCACGGGGACATAAAGCAAGCCGTCCGGGCCGAAGGCGATAAATTTCCAACCGTGCGTCCCTTCTGTCGGAAAGCTATCGCTGACGATGACCGGCGTGGGCGGCCTATTCAGCCGCGCTTCGATATCGTCATAGCGAAGCACTCGACTAATCTCGGCAACATAAAGCGCGCCGTTGTGAAACGCCACGCCATTGGGAGACTTCAGTCCCTCGGCTACGGTAATGACGCGTCTCGCGTTTTTTTCTGCTTGAGCCGGAAGCGCATAGACTTTCCCCGCCCCGCGGGTGCCGACGAATACAGTCCCTTTTGGACTCAAGACCATGGAGCGGGCATCGCGGAGATTGTCAACGAAGATGGTGATTTCGAATCCCGCAGGGAGCTTGATTTGCTTCAGCGGCGCCTCTCCGGCAAACGTCCGTGCGCTTACAAAAACATTGCAGAGAATCACAACGAAGCAGAAATGCCTCGAGACCACGCGCGTAACCGGACCGGACGTCATCGCACGTAAAAAAGCCCCGTCTCTCATGTGATCCGTCATTGTCCAGCGGCGGAGCAAGGTGATCTACGCTGCGCTTCCATACCCGATGGGGATTTACTTCTTCATGAGCGGCGGGCGGCCGGCTGCACCGTGTTGGCCAATCGGGCGATCGGCTTCCTGTTCGAAGGGTTCATTGGTCTGGGACGACGGGATGTATTTGTTCTTTCGCCTTTTCGCGGATGGGTTCTTCTTTGTTGTGTTTTTTCGTTTGGCTTTGGCTGCCATAGCGCTACCGGATTGAAGACACTGGCGCCGCATCGCGCCGGTCGCCTTCATCTAAAAAAATGCGAGCAAGGACTGGGCCAAACATTTACCGAGCTCGGCGCACAACGCTTTGATGCGACGTAGACGATGCGTCATTGCTTTCCTTCGTTAACGCTAACACTGACAATGGCAGATCCGTCGCTAGCGAGTACCGCAGTAGTTGCGGTCAGCACGATGAAGTTGGAGCGGAATAAATTGGCGGCCAATCGACGCCGGAACAAAGCTCGGCGAGAAACTGCTGAGCCAAAAACACGAGTTCAAAACGCTGTCCAGCGTCCCAACTCTGCGACAATTTGGATCAGCGGAGTATCAACTGCAAGACAGGTTGATCACCAGGGGATTTCGAATCGCTCGCCCTCGCCACTCGACCCTCGGTTGTCCTCGATCTACGTCTTCTTATCAAGAGCGTTGAAGGGAGCCATTGGCGTTCCTCCGTCCTGATCAGATAGCAATCGCACTTCACGTTGAGGAAAAGGAAAAGACATCCCAGCAGCACTGACCGCATCGTACAACCTTTCGTCCTTCGCCCTGCTATTGAACCACCACACACGGCGTGGTTTACTACAACTGGTAAATTCCTCTCACCTCTCAACGGAGAAATTTATGACGCGGTACAAAAACATTGTATGGACGGGTTTGCTAGCAGGCGCTTTAGTTACGGTCGCGCATGCGGCCTCCGCCGATCCTCCACGCTCCTCCCGGCAAAGTCTTCAAAACGAGATCCAGCAGGATCGACGGGAACTGCGCGACAGTCGCCAGGAGCTCAAGAGTGATCTCAAGGCATTGAAGGAAGACCGGCGGGAGTTTAGACAGGACCGCAGATCGGGAGCCGGCGTCGAAGAACTCGCTCGGGATAAGGCGGAAATTCGTGAGTCGCGGGACAATTTACGAGACAGCCGGTGGGAGATTGGGCAAGACCGCCGCGAGCTCAACCGGGACCTCAGCGAATACGAGTGGCGCTACGGCGACCGGGACCGCGACCGCGACAACCGCGGCTGGTGGAACCCTTACAGCTGGTGGAACTGGCGCTAAAATTAATGCAGGATCGGTACGAGATCCGCGAAGGAGGAAGACTATAGCTCACGCGTGATCAAGCCATGGCAGCTCTTGCTTCGCGTGTCTGGCTCTTGTGAAACACCAACCAAGTCGTTGACACGGAGGTATTCTCGACAACCGTTAAATCGATCAAGGGAAACTAGCTTGTTCTCTTTTCCCTTTCCTGCTGCTTCCCTCTTTGAACGTTTGAACTATTGAACCGCCGCAAGGCGATACCCGGCCAAGTTTTTCTAAATAGGCTTGGTAGTCGCTCTGGCTTAAAAAGGTCTTCTGTCTGTGGTTCCCGCGCACGATCACGTGATACAGAACTCCGGGAGCCAAAAAGCCTGGGTTGCCGCAGCATGCATTCCCCACTAACAGAAGTGATCAGAAATTGTCAAGATTGGCTAGAATAGAAACCGTGCTGTTCTGACCCCCGTGCTGTTCCCAACTGCGTCAAAATAAAATTCAGCCTCAACCCGCCGTTGCCGCGAAGATCGCGTGTTCAATGTCCTTTACCGCCGGCGGGCAATGATCGCGCGCCATCTCAAGCAGCGCCTCTGCCTGCTGCGGTTCACGCTCGAACGCATAGAC